>NZ_CDWTMG010000261.1:0-6434 GCF_977945845.1 Frankia sp. CcMO1 | reverse complement strand
ACTTCACATGCGCAGCGCCAAGGATTTCTTCGCTCCCCTCGCCGTGGGGGCGCCACTCCCGCCTCGCGAGATCCCGTGGCGGCCGTCCCGGATGATTCACGTCTTCGACCCGAGCAACGAGAAGATGGCGGCGAAGCTGCCGCAGATCATCCCCCGGGTCGACGTGCTGCTCGGGAACCTCGAGGACGGCGTCCGGGCGGACAACAAGATCGTTGCCAGGGAGAACCTGATAAAGATCGTCGACGGCGCGGACTTCGATGAGACAGTTCTGGATCCGTCTGAACAGCCTCGACTCACCCTGGGGGCTCGACGACCTGCTCACGCTCGTGCCCGCCATCGGCGAGAATCTCGACGTGGTGATGGTGCCCAAGGTCCAGGGGGCGGAGGACATCCACTATGGAGTCGAAATGAAATAACTTGCGCGTTTCGAACCCTCCACAGGCCTGTGACCTGCGATGATGCTCTCGATCACGTATTTGTTACTTCATTACGTCCCCTAACCGCACGTTCTCACCCACCGAGGCCCAGGTCGCGCAGGCCGCGGAGATCGTGCGGGTGTGGGAGGAGGCACTACGCGAAGGCCGCGGAGTGGCGACCGTCGACGGCCGGCTGATCGAGAACCTGCACGTCGACAACGCGCGCCGGATTCTCGCCGTCAGCGTGGCCATCGCGGGTCTGGCCGACGGCCAGACGGCCTCCTGACGGTAGCTGTTCTGGCCGTAACTGTTCTGGCCGTAGCTGTTCTGACGGTGACAGTTCAGCCGCTCCGACGGCTGTAGGGATGCGACAGCCTCTCCACCGCGGTGGAAATCACCGCGGTGGAAGCCACCGTCGTTCTCTGCCAGCGTGATCCAGACTCTCGGACCCGCGGGCGATGTCTCCTGTCGGTCAGTGCAGGGGCCGGTGCGCGGTCTCGGGGAGCCGGCTGAAGACCACGGTGCTGACCAGGGCGACGGCGGTGACGTACCAGCCGAAGGAGGCGGGGTGGCCGATGTCCACGAGGTAGGTGGCGACGTAGGGGCCGGTGCCGCCGAAGAGGGCGACGGAGAGCGCATAGGGGAACCCGATACCGGAGCTGCGCAGGCGCGCCGGGAACAGCTCGGCGACCACCGCGCTCGAGATGCACGACCAGCAGGCGAGGAACACCAGCCCCATGATCTGGACCAGGAGCAGCCTGGTGGTCGAGCCGTCCAGGAGGGCCAGCATCGGAACCGTGCCGACCACGAAGAAGGTGCCGAAGGTGAGCAGCATCGGCCGCCTGCCGACGCGGTCCGAGATCGCTCCGAAGACCGGCTGCAGGGCGAGGAAGATGGTCAGCGCGACGACACCGGAGAGCAGGCCGTGCTTGAGGTTGGAGCCCACCGTGATGTTCGCGTACGTCGGCAGGTAGGCGGTCCATACATAGAACACCAGCGCCGGGGCCGCGGTCAGTCCGAACACCTGGAGGGATTCCCTGGGGTGCCGGCGGAGGAACTCGAACATGTCGGCACGACGGGCACCGGCCGGCTCGTCCGCCGTCTTGGTGAGGGTCTCCTTGGCGTGCGTCCGGATCCACATGCCGACCACGGCCGCGACCGAGCCGAGCAGGAAGGGGATCCTCCAGCCCCAGCTGGTCATGTTCTGCGAGTCCAGCGTGCTGGCGAGTAAGGCGCTGATTCCGATCGCCGCCAGGTTGGCCGAGGTCGCACTGATGTAGAAGAAGCTCGAGTACAGCTCCCGACGGCCATCCGGTGCGGACTCGATGAGAAACGCGCTTCCCGCGGCATACTCGCCTCCCGTGGAGGCGCCCTGGATCAGCCGGGCCAGCAGGAGCAGCGCCGGGGCGGCGACCCCGACCTGCTCGTAGGTGGGGGCAAGCCCGATGATGAGACTGCCCAGGCCCATGCCCATAATCGTGGTGCTAAGCGTCCTGCGGCGGCCGATCCGGTCGGCGAGAATCCCGAGGATCAGCGATCCGACCGGGCGGGCGAAGAATCCGACGGCGAAGATCGCTAACGTCGACATCAGCGGCACCAGGCTGCCTCCCGGGCTGGCCGGGAAGAACTGCGTGGAGAAGTACACCGCAAGCATCGAGTAGATGTACCAGTCGAACCATTCGACGGCGTTGCCGACGGAAGCGGCCAGGAGCTGCCGATAATGGTTGGTCCGCTCTCGGAGGCCGGTTGTTGCTGTCATCGAAGCGGTCATGGGTTGCTCCCCTGTTGGGCGGCGGCCGAGACCGCCAGCTCGGGACGTCGAGCTCTGATGGGCCCGATAGCGGGTACGGATTCCCAACAGGATGTGGCGTGCGACACATTGGAGGCTACGGGCGGGATGCCAACGTGGCGCCCCTTGCTTCGTAGGCGGCTACGAAACCGGCGGGGCTGCCGTCTCCGCGTGGAAGGCCCAGGACAGTTCCACCAGGGTGTCGGTGTCGTCCAGGGACCGCCCGGTCAGCTCCTCGAACCGGGCTAACCGGTAGCGCAGCGTGTTGACGTGTATGTGCAGCGCCTCGGCGGTCCGCGGGATGTTACGGCCATTGGCCAGGTAGCAGCGGAGCGACTCGACGACTTCCTCCCCGAACGCACCGGTGCCCCGGAGCGGCTGGAGGTAGCGGGCCCGCATCAGTGCGGTCACGTCCGCCGCGCGCGGCACGGCCACCCGCCAGCCGAGGCCCTCGAGGGTGTGCACGCCCTCGTTGTGGCGCAGTCGGGCCGCGGCCAATACGTCGTTGGCCACCGAGAAGGACGTCGCGACCCGGTCCAGCGGCCCCTCGGGCCCGGCGGCGACCAGCAGCCCCGGGACCGCGGGTGGCAGCCCCGACACGATCCCCACGAGCCGGCCTTGGGAGGGCACCAGGAGCAGGACCACGTTGCTGCGCCGGCATCCCTGGTTGATCAGGTTGAGGGCCTGGTCCAGCTCCGCTTCCGGTAAGGCGGCAGTGCACACCGCCCGCAGGTGTGTGTCGCGCCGCACGTGGTAGCGGATGCACCCCTGCTCAATCTGCGTCGGCGACAGGGTGCCGGCGAGCAGCCCGGCGAGCCATTCGTCCCTGCGCCTTCGGTCCGCCACCGCATGCGACAGGCCGTACTCGCGGTAGGCGCTCGCCGCACGAGCGGAGAACACGTCACTCAGCTTCCACAGCAGCGAGGTGAGGGTGAGCGACTCGGGGTGGTCGACCCCGAACTCCTGGGCGCGATCCACCAGCCGGTCCTGGATGCTCGCTATGCAGATGCGGAAGCCGCCCATGATGTCCTCGATCGGCACGCCCTGCTGGAGCCGTTCCAGCGTTGTGCGCTCGGCCTGCCAGATCTCCGAGCTCGGCGGCACGACGCCCGCCCGCAGGGTGCGGCACGCCAGCACGACGTTGCGGTGGATGCTCGTCACCAGCGCCTCGGTCGGGACCACCTCATAGGCCGGGATCTCGCGCCGGACACGCTCGATCGTGGGATCCACCAGTCCCTCGTCGCGTTCCAGCGCAGCGGTGAGTTCTCGCACACGGTCGTCGGACGTCCGCATCATCATGGGATTATCCTGCCCGGCGGTGTCGTCGGCACCCCGGTCCTCGCCCCAACGGCGCGCGTGGCACCCGTGCTTGTCGCGCGTGTTCAGGGATCTGTCACCGCTGTTCTATCTCGGATCTTTTGGTGGGTCCAGAATCAAACCCTACCGCTCGCCTAGCCGGCCGTTCCCCGCCGGATCCAGACGATTCCGAAGGCAGGGATCGACGCCAATCTCCCGAGGAGACGCAGATGACGACACTGGTCAATCCCCTCCAACATTTCGCTCCAACGCACACGGGAGTCGACGATCTTCCGTGGGTTCCGTTCACGCCTTACACGAACGAGGTGGAATTAAAGATCCTTCATGTGGATCTGGTCAAGAGCGAGACACAAATGCTTCTGCGGGCGCCGGGGGGAGCCTCGCTGGGTGTGCATGACCATTATGGTCGCGTGCTTGTCTACACGATTCGAGGGAAATGGCGGTACGCGGAGCACGCCTGGGTGTCGGGGCCGGGTGACTTCGTGTACGAGGTCGCCAACAGCAGGCACACGTTCATTGTGGAGCCTGACGAGGGCATCGAGGTGTTCATCTCGGTTGAAGGAGCTATTGCTTTCCTCGGCCCAAACGACGAGATCATCGGCATCGAGCAGGCCCATACGTTCGCCGAGCGATACAACGAGTACTGCAGGAAGCACGGGATCATCCCGGTTGACCTGACCAGCTTCGCCCTTTCGTAGCCAGTCGGTCGCTACTCGTACACCACGGGCGTGGACTCCACTACCGCGACTTACCTGGGCTTCCCGCACGTCTTTCCACTGCTTATGCGGCCCTACGCGGTTGGCCGTGAGCCGTGTTTGAACACCAGCGTTCAGTGACCGCCTGCTGTGACGGGGTGTGACCGTGCAGGGCTCGGGGCAAGGGACACACCCGCCGATGACGAACGGCCAGGTCAGCGACCTGGCGTCGGCCGGTTCGCACAGCCGGCGGGCGTCGGCCGTGCGAACCGGCTGTCGCTGCGGGCGGCGCTGCCCGACGTGTCGGTGCTCGGGATCGACGACCAGCGGCGCGGCTCGCCGCGTTTCCACCGCGACCCGCTCACCGGGGCGTGGGTGACCGACGCCGACCGCTGGCAGACGGTGCTCATCGACTCCGCCGGCGATCAGGGTCTGCTTGGGTCGTCGAGCGGAGGGCTCCGAAGCCCGTGACCAGCTGGATCCTCGCCCAGCCCGCGGCCTGGCGTGCCCGGATCAGCGCCGTGACCATCGGCATGTCCACGACCTACAAGGCGGTCGCCTGCGCCGCGCTCCCGCACGCCCAGTTGGCCGTGGACCCGTTCCACACCGCCCAGCTCGGCAACAAGGCCGTCAGTGACGTACGCCGCCGTGTCAGCCACCAGCTACGCCACCGCCGCGGCCGTGCCACCGACCCCGAGTACACGATCAAAGACCGGCTGCTGTGGGGCCCGGATGCGCTTTCCGACCGCGGGCGCCGCCGCATCCTCGAGACCTTCACGGTTCTCGAGGACCTCGACGGTGAGGCCGCCCACGCGCTGCGCACCGCCTGGAACGCCAAGAATCTGCTGCTCGACCTGCTCGCGCTCTCCCCGGCCCGCACCGGCGTCGCGACCACCCCGCACCGACATCGCCAGGGCCCTGACCAGGTTCCTCGGCTACTGCGCGACCTTCGGAAAGGACGTCCCCGAGGTCGTCACCCTTGCCGAGAGGATCTTCGACTGGCGCAACGAGATCGCCACCGCGATCCTCCTCGGACTCTCCAACGCCGCCGAGGCCGTCAACCGGGTCACCAAGCTCGTCTACCGCACCGCCTTCGGCCTGCGCAACGTCCCGAACCAGCAGCGCCGCGCCAGCTACGCCACCACCCGAAGTAGCCGCCCCGACTGGCTACCCGCCACCACCCACCCCAACGTCCAATAACCGGCCAGCTACGACTCCCGGTGAACTGCGTAGGAGTCGAAATGAAATAACTTGCGCGTTTCGAACCCTCCACAGGCCTGTGACCTGCGATGATGCTCTCGATCACGTATTTGTTACTTCATTACGTCCCCGTAGAGCCGCTTATGCTTGCAGGCGCGGCGGCCCAGGTTCCCGGTAGGAGGTCATCATGCGGACCTACGAGATGTACGACCTTGTCGATGTACCCCATCGCGACCGTCCTGGACGCTGGGAGGAGATCCTGGGCAGCACGGTGACGCCATTCCACACTGATGTTCCTCCAGGGAAATTACCCTACCGTGCCTCGATTGAGCGTCGCTGGTTCGATGACATCGCGCTGCTGGATATCGCATGTGATCCGTGTAGGGGTGAACGTAGTCGAAGTCTGATCAGCCGGACCAGCGAGGAAAATATTGCGATCTTCTTCGCTACCGCTGGGACTGAACGGCTTGCCATCGAGGACAAGAAGATTGTTGTCACTCCGGGCAGCTTCGTGGCTTGGAACAGCACGCAAAGGATGCGGTTCGAAGTTGTTGAGCACTTCCGCAAAATTACCCTGGTAATGCCGAGGGTGGCGCTGGAAGAGGTCTTGGAGAGCCCGTGGTTGGAAGCCGACCTCGTGGTGGACGTGAACGCTCCCGCGATCAGGTTGTTGCGCAGTTATATCGCCTCACTTGCCAGCCTCCCGCACGAGATTCCCGCCCCCACCATAACGGCGGCCCGCAACGCGGCATTGGAGTTGGTGGCCGCGGCGGTGCGCCCCGAGGCCACGTTCACGAATGCGATCACTGGGGAAGCGATGCGGCTCGCAGTGGAACGCTGGATAGCTCGAAACCTTGGCCACCGCGACGTCAGTGCCGCTGCGGCGGCCGCTGCGCAGTGTGTGTCTGTCCGCACGCTGCAGCGCGGCTTCGCCGCGACAGGAAACAGCTACAGCGCCGCCGTCCGCTCCCAGCGACTCGCACGAGCCCGCCGGGACCTGATCGAGGGATCATGCAT
>NZ_CDWTMG010000260.1:0-6479 GCF_977945845.1 Frankia sp. CcMO1 | reverse complement strand
GCCGGTATTGGGGCTCTTCGCGGTTCGCCGGACGGCGTATTTGGCCGCTGACCTTCTATGATGCCTGGTGGTGGCTGGTGTAGCCGTGGGTCGGGGTAGAGAACGAGGCCGCCGCCCGCGAGGCGCTGCCACCCGCGGCGCTGGCCGTCGGCCCGTTCCACGTCGTCCATCTGGCCAACAGGGCCGTCAGCGACGTCCGCCGCCGCGTCACCTACGCCCGCCCCACCCGGCTACTCCCAGTCACCACCAACCCAGCAGCAACCGTAATCGGCTAACTACAGATTCCGGCCAACCACGAGGAGTCAGTATTGTTATGAGAATGTCACGTAGGTCGTCAGGGAGAGGGCCGGCAGGGAGAGGGCCGGCGGCGGTGTGGGCGCGGTCGGTCAGATCGTGGCCCTGCCGGTGGTCGGGAGAGCCAACCGCCAATGGAATGGAGTCGCCTATGAGGCGCTCTCACCTCGCCTACTTTGCGTCCTACAACGATCGGAACGCTGATGGCGTCGATGCCGCCCGAGCTGGGTAAGGGCCGGCGGCACGTGGTGCTGGTGATCTGCTGCTCGAGCCTGTTCATTGTCGCGCTGGACGCGACGATCCTCAACGTCGCCCTGCCGTCGATCAGGAACGACCTCCATGCCGCCGACTCCGGGCTGCAGCGGACGATTGACGCCTACGGCCTGGTGCTGGCAAGCCTGCTGCTCTTCTCCGGCTCGATGGGCGACCGGTTCGGGCGCAGGCGCGTGTTCCAGACCGGGCTGACGCTGTTCTCCTTCGGGTCGCTGCTATGTAGCCTGGCACCTGGGCTTGGCTGGTTGATCGCGTTCCGGATGATCCAGGCGGTCGGCGGGTCGATGCTCAACCCGGTCGCGCTGGCGATCATCACCAACACCTTCATCGAGCCCCGGGAGCGGGTGCGCGCGATCGGCATGTGGGGCGGGGTGATCGGCCTGAGCATGGCACTGGGACCGGTTCTCGGCGGCCTGCTGGTCGACACGGTCGGCTGGCGGTCGATCTTCTGGATCAACGTGCCGATCGGCATCGTCGCGATGGTGCTCACCGGCCGGTACGTGCCCGAGTCGAGGGCGCCGCGGGCCCGGCGGTTCGACCCGGCGGGCCAGGCGCTCGTCGCCGTCACCCTCGGCACCCTCGCTTACGCAATCATCGAGGCGCCGGCCGCCGGCTGGGCGGCCCCCCGGACGATCGTCATGTTCATCGTCGCCGCCCTTGCCCTGACCGGGCTCGTCGTGTGCGAGACGCGGCGCCAGGACGCCCTGCTGGATGTGCGGTTCTTCCGCAGCGATCCGTTTGCCGGTGCCACCGTCATCGCGCTCTGCGCCTTCGCGGCGTTAGGCGGCTTCCTCTTCCTGAACACGCTCTATCTGCAGGTCGTGCGCGGCTACTCGGCACTGCACGCCGGCCTGCTGACGCTACCGATGGCGGCCCTCGCGGCGGTGACGCCGCCGATTTCCGGCCGGCTCGTGGCCAGCCACGGGCCGCGGCCGTCGTTGATCACCGCCGGGATGGCGTTGCAGGCCAGCGGCGTCCTGCTATCCCTCCTGGGGACGCAGACCAGCCTGGCGCCGGTCATCTGCGCCTACGTACTCTTCGGCGTCGGGTTTGGGATGGTCAACGCACCGACCACGAATATCGCGGTGTCCGGGATGCCGGTCGCCCAAGCCGGCGTCGCGGCAGCGGTCTCCGGTACCAGCCGGCAGATCGGCATGGCGCTCGGCGTCGCGATCTTCGGCTCGGTAGCCGCGCATCACGTTGCGGGCCGTCCTGGCGTGACGACCATCGACCCGACCAGCGCGCCCGCCTGGTGGATCATGGTTGGCTGTGGGCTCGCCATCGCCGTGCTTGACGTGCTCACCACCGGCCGGTGGGCGCGCGGCACGGCGGCCCGCACCGCGGTGCTCTTCACCCCCCAGCCAGCGATGCCGGAGGCCGAGGCGGTCGCGAGTGTCTCCGGCGGAGCGGGGCCGCCCTGACCGAGCGCGGTCCCAGCGGGGGGACGCGCGCAGGTGCGCGCGGGCACGTGACCAGCAAAGGCCAAACCACAGGTCAATCGGCTCTGTTGCATGCGGCCAAGGCGGGACCTGCGTGCTGGTACTTGGGCATGATCAGGTGATGGTTCGAGGTGCGGTCGCTCCGCCGCTGCCGGTGTCGGAGTTCGCGAGGTTCCGGTTCCCTCCCGGGGTGATCGTGCTGGCGGTCCGCCCGGAGATCGGTGTCGGCGCCTTGACTCGATGCGGCTGATCTTCTGCTGGCCTCGGTCATGGCGTCAGCGGTCTCTTCCTGAGCCTTGGCGTGCGACCGGTCAGGTCTGGGAAATCACCTGGTACCCCTCCGCACCGGCACACCGGACCGGCCTTCGGCTATGTGCTGGACGGCGAGATGGTGTTCGAGCTCGAAGGTGAGCCGGCGCGTGCCGTCCGGGCCGGCGATCCGTTCTGGGAGCCGGGTGGCGACGTCATCCACTACCAGGACGGCAACAACCGCGACGACATCCCCGTGCGCTTCACCGTCACCATGTTCTGCGAACCGGGCAAACCGATGCTTTCGCTCGTGGACGAGGAGGAGCTCGTCCGGCGTAAGAACCGCCGAGCCTCGCGCACAAACTGACCGTGAGCTCAGCTAGACCGCCCCGTCGTACCCACATACTCGGACATTTCACCTCCGCGAAACCGGAAGGCCAAGAAGATGAAGATCGCTGTCATCGGTGGGACCGGGCTCATCGGATCGAAGGTGGTCCGGATCCTGAACGCGAGCGGGCACGAGGCAGTGCCGCACTCGCCGTCCACCGGCGTGGACCTGCTGCGCGGGCAGGGCCTGCCCGAGGCGATGGAGGGGGCCGATGTCGTCGTCAACCTGACGAACTCGCCGACCTTCGACGACGCCTCGCCCGCGTTCTTCCAGACGACCATGGACAACCTGCTCACAGCCGCCAAGGCCGCCGGCGTCAGCCACGCCGTCATCCTCTCGATCGTGGGCGCCGACCAGGTGCCGGGCCTGGTCTACTATCGCGCCAAGGTGCTGCAGGAGAACATCCTCAAGGCCGGCCCCGTGCCGTACTCGATCGTCCGCGCCACGCAGTTCTTCGAGTTCATCGACGCGGCGCTGTCTTGGACCACCGACGAGAACACCGTCCGCCTGCCCGCCACGCGCGTCCAACCCATCGCCGCGGTCGACGTCGCCCAGGCCGTGGCCGACGTCAGCGTGGGCACCCCGCTGCAGGGCACCCGCAACGTCGCCGGCCCCGAGGTCTTCGCGCTCGACGAACTTGGCAAGATCACCCTCGCCGCCCACGGTGACCATCGCACCGTCGTCACCGACAACAGCGCCGGCATATTCGCCGCGGCCTCGGGCGACGCCCTCATCGCCAAGGACGGCGCCGCCATCGCCAGGACCACCTACCGGGGGTGGCTCGCGCGCTGACTCGGCCAGGGTCCGCGCGACATCCGTCGCGCGGACCCCGTCAGGAATCCTCGTAGATTCAATGATGTGCCCGACCTCGACGGCGTCCTGGCGGCGGTGGGCCCGCGGCTACGCGCGCTGCGCCACCGGCGCGGGGTGACGCTGCCGCAGCTGTCCCAGGCCACCGGGATCTCGGTCAGCACCTTGTCCCGCCTGGAGTCCGGCCAGCGCCGGCTCACCCTGGAACTGCTGCTGCCGCTGGCACGCCCCCACCAGGTGCCGCTGGACGAGCTGGTCGGCACGCCAACCGCCGACCCGCGCATCCACCCCCGCCCGATCGAACGCAACGGCATGACGCTCATCCCGCTCACCCGCCGACCCGGCGAGCTGCAGGCCTACAAAATGACCATCCCGGCGCACTGGCCCGCCCGCGAACCGCAACGGCAGGCCCACGAGGGCTACGAATGGTTCTACGTCCTGTCCGGACGGCTGCGCCTGCAGCTCGGCGAGCACGACATCGTTCCCACCCCCCGGCGAGGTCGCGGAGTTCCCACGCCTTCAGCAACCCCACCCCGCGGCCCGCCGAAGCCCTCAGCCTGTTCGGCCCCCAGGGCGAACGCCTGCACGTCCGCGCCCACCCGGCAACAACAAGTGAGAGCAGCCGGTAGCAAGGGAATGGAAACGACGCCAGCGGTAAGAAAGCCCCACCGACAGACCCGCGAGAACGGCCAACGAATAATGGTGGGCCTGCCTGGCGCAGGACGTTCTGCGCCCGGTCCGGGTGCCGGAGTTCCTCCGAATGTGGGACGTCAGGCCGTGCCGCGGCAACCGGTGCGCGGATAACGTGACTAGCGCCGGCAGCGGCAACACCATCGGGAGCGGAATGTGACACTTGTGCACGATAGACCGGCCGGGCACACGGGCCCGCCGGCGGGCGAGCTCCCGCCCGGGGTTGTGAAAACCCTGGCGCAGTACCTGCGGACGACGTCGCACAAGGACATCGCCCTGCTGTACTTCATGACCTCGCTGGTATTCTTCGCGTTCGCTGGAATTCTGGCGATGCTCATCCGGGCCGAGCTCACCCAGCCGGGTCTGCAGTACCTGTCGAACGAGCAGTACAATCAGGTTTTCACGATGCACGGCACGCTGATGCTGCTGATGTTCGCGACGCCGATCGCGTTTGCGTTCGCGAACTACCTGATCCCGCTGCAGATCGGCTCGCCTGACGTGGCCTTTCCACGGCTGAACGCGTTGTCGTTCTGGCTGTTCCTGTTCGGCAGCCTGACGGTCACCGCGGGCTTCCTTACGCCGAACGGCGCCGCCTCCTTCGGCTGGTTCGCCTATACGCCGCTGTCGAACGCCGCCTACTCGCCGGGCGTCGGCAGTGACCTGTGGGTGCTGGGTCTGACCGTCTCCGGTCTGGGTACCATCCTGGGCGCGGTCAACTTCATCACGACGATCCTTTGCCTGCGGGCGCCCGGTATGACGATGTTCCGGCTGCCGATCTTCTGCTGGAACCTGCTGGTGACCTCGATCCTGGTGCTGGTCGCCTTCCCGGTGCTCGCGGCCGCGCTACTCGCCCTGGAGTTCGACCGCCGGTTCGGCGCGCACATCTTCGACCCGGGTAACGGCGGCGCCGTCCTCTGGCAACACCTGTTCTGGTTCTTCGGGCATCCCGAGGTGTACATCATCGCCCTGCCCTTCTTCGGGATCATCACGGAGATCATCCCGGTGTTCTCCCGCAAGCCGTTGTTCGGCTACAAGGGACTGGTCTACGCGACCATCGGCATCGGGGCGCTGGCGATCGCTGTGTGGGCGCATCACATGTACGTCACCGGCGCGGCGCTGCTGCCGTTCTTCGCTTTCCTGACGTTCCTGATCGCGGTGCCCACCGGGGTCAAGTTCTTCAACTGGATCGGCACGATGTGGCGCGGACAGCTCACCTTCGAGGCGCCGATGTTGTTCGCCGTCGGCTTTCTGGTGACGTTCCTGTTCGGTGGTCTAACCGGTGTTCTGCTGGCCAGCCCGCCGATCGACTTCCACGTCTCGGACAGCTACTTCGTCGTCGGCCACTTCCACTACGTCGTCGCCGGCCTGTTGTTCGCCGGCTTCGGCGGGGTGTACTTTTGGTTCCCGAAGGTCACCGGCCGGATGTTGAACGAGCGGCTCGCGAAGGTGCACTTCTGGACGATGTTCTTCGGCTTCCACCTGACCTTCCTGGTGGATCACTGGCTCGGTGTCAAGGGCCTGCCGCGCAGATACGCCGACTACGGCCCGGACGACGGCTTCACCACGCTGAACACCATCGCCACCGCTGGCAGCTCCCTGCTTGCGCTGTCGACCCTGCCGCTGCTGTACAACCTGTGGTGGTCGTACCGGAAGGGTCGGGTCGTGACAGTGGACGACCCGTGGGGCTTCGGCAACTCGCTGGAATGGGCGACGTCCTGCCCACCACCGCGGCACAACTTCACCTCGCTGCCGCGGATCCGCTCCGAGCGGCCCGCCTTCGACCTGCACTACCCGCAGGCGGCCGGCGCGGTCGACTACCATGCCACCCCCGAGTTCACCCCGACCCGCGACACCCCGGAGCTGAATACCTGAGAACGCGGCTCACGTTGGCGGCTGAACCGGAACCGCCCCGGGCTGTTAAGAGCCCGGGGCGGTTCAGCCCTGACAGGCCCGGCCCTCATGGGTGGGTGCGGTTCACGGCGCTGCTGGCCGATGCGGCCCGCCGTGAGGTAGGCCCACCGAGGTCGAGACCGCGCTCGCCGACCGGTCGGGCGATCGGCGTCCTGGGCGGGATGGGCGAGTCTGGGCGGGATGGGCGAGACCGCGCGGGGCTACGACTGACGGTTGTAATCTCGGCTAGCTCGTGTTGATTCCATGAGGGTCACCAACCCGCCTGACTCGCATGTACTGGAAGGTGACTGGGTGATGCGCCGCCCTGTACAGCCGGTATCGCTCATAGATGCGGTGGTCGAAAATCTTCGCGCCGAGCTGTTCAGTGGCAATATCGGCAGCAACCAGGCGCTGACCGAAGTAGGCGTCGCCACCCAGTACGATAT
>NZ_CDWTMG010000259.1:1084-6964 GCF_977945845.1 Frankia sp. CcMO1 | reverse complement strand
TTAACTTCGAAGACCCGAGATACTTCACTCCCGATCCGACTCGACGTCGGGTCGGAATACGTCGAGGGACCGGTCAACCGAACAGGGCCAGGATGGGACCGGCACCGGGATCCGGGGAGCCGGACGCGACAGGACTTCGCGCACCAACTCCGCGAGGAGACCGGCGACAAATTCGTAGCCGGCCGCGTTAGGATGGTAGTCCCCGGGATTCCACAGTTGGGAATCGTGGGCGCGGTCGACGTGATCGAAATCGACGAGGAGAATTCCGTGATTCGCCGCGGTCGAGCGGACATGGTCGTTCGCCTGCTCGATCCTGGCGCGGAGCACGTCCAGGATCGCCGGCGGCGCCGAGAGCCTGGTGGTGAGGTCCGGGAAGGTGAAGGTGAACGCGGTGGTTCCCGGGACCGCGAGAGTTGCGACTAGGTGAGTGAAGTTTTGTTCGAACCTGGCCTGCGAGTAGTCCGCGAGCAGGTCGTTGCTGCCCGCGGCGATCCCGACGAGGGCCGCCGGGGCGGAGGCAGCGACGTCGAGCTGCGTGTCGATGACATCCTGCGTCGTCGCGCCGTTCCGCCCCAGATTGAGAACGCGACTGCGCAGGATACCCAGAGCCGCGGCCATTCTGGGCGCCCAGCCGATCCAGGCGCCGTCGGGCGCCGGGTCACCGCGGCCCTCGGCGAAGCTGTCGCCGACCACGGTGAGCATCGGCGACGGCGTCGGACCGCCGATGATCGGTCGACTGTCCATTACACGGCCGCCGCGGCCAACATGATGGACTCGACGTTCTTCGGCGCGAGAAAGACCGACGACGGCACGACACCCGCGATCATTCCGAAGAACTGCGCGCGCGCCGTCTCATTGTTCGGTAGGGCTCGCCACAGCGCCACGAGGTGTGGCGGGAAGTCCAGCTCGCCCAGCGTCGTGGTGAAATTGAACGCACCGGCCGACTCCTCGTCGCGCAACCGCTGATACTCGGCGAGGGCCTCGCCCATGGGCCGGTCGCCACGCAGCGCCTGGTCCACGTGCTCGGTCAGCAGGTCCGCGCAGCGGAAGGCGTCGGTGATGCCCAGACCGGTCACCGGGTCCTTGTGGTAACCAGCGTCCCCGGTCAGCGCCCAACCCGGGCCATAGGACGTGCGGTAGTAGTTGTCCGGGTAACGGATTCCGTAGTAACGGTCCTCCTGGACGACGCCATGGCTGTCGAGATCCTCGGCGAGCTCGGGCGCGACGCTGCGGAAGGTCCGGCGCAGGCTCCCGTCGATGTCGGCGCGGAACTCCTCGAAATCCTCGAGGTTGCGCATCGCGGTGACGAGAGTGAGCCCGTCATGGGTGGGCCAGCCGGCGCACTGCTCACGGTCACCGAACCGGCTGTGGAACTGCCAGTCCAGCCCACTGAAATAGGAGTAGTAGATGAAGCTGGCCGCCGGCACGACCTTGTAGAAGTCGGCTCCCACCAGGTCACCCACGACGGAGTTGCGGCCGTCGGCGCCCACGACGAGAGTGGCCCGCTCCTCGACGACGGCTCCCGTGGCGTCCCGGCCCACGATCCCCGCGACCGTGCCGTCGTCGTGGCGGATCAGATCGCGGACCGAGAAGCCCTCCCGGACCTCGACACCCGCCGCGACCGCGCCATCGAGCAGGATCTTGTCCAGCACGATGCGGCGCGGCGCCATCGAGAACGCCAGTCCGTCGATCGGGTCAGCGAACCCGCGGATGACCACACCGAGGTGGGACACCGTCATGTCGGTGATCGGCCGGCAGTTGGTCGCCGTGAGTGCGTCGAGCAGCCCCCACTCCCGCAGACGGAGCAGTGCGGCCTGCTGAAGATAGTGGGTGGAGATCGTGTCGCTGGGAAAGGACACGCGGTCGACGAGCAGCACCCGGTGACCGCGCCGGGCAAGCAACATCGCCACAGGTGAGCCGGCGCAGCGCGCTCCCACGACAATCACGTCGTACATGGTCGGAGACTCCCTGAAGTATACCGGTCAACCGATCGTCACACTGACACGACAGGTCCCCGGCGGATGTGTTGTCATTATCCTCCTAGGCATCCTCCTAGACCCCCTATATACCTGCAAGACATCACAAGGTGATGTAATCGCACGATAGGAATCACCAATGGCAAAGGGTTCGTAAAGTCGCCTCGAATTCATCCTGAAGAAACCTGTCCAGCGGATGCTCAGTAACATGTCTGCTCAGTCGGAGATACGATCCCCATTGGAGATGGTTCGCGAGGCGCACTTTCAGGCGAACGGTGACGCGCCACCAAATCTCGAACAACTCCGTTCCGTCATCGATACGATGGTGCCGTTCTGTAACCTGACCGGGGTGCGGGTCGTCGAGCTGCGCCGGGACGGTGGCGTGGCGGAGCTCCCCAACCGACCCGACCTCCAGAACCACATGGGTACCGTGCATGCGGCGGCGCAGTTCCTCGCCGCCGAGGTCTCCGGAGCCGCAGCGTTCTCGGGCGCCCTGGCACCGAGGATCTTCAGCCTCCGCAGCTTCGTGCTGCGCGACTGCCGGATCATGTACCTGCGGCCGGCGGTAGGCCGGATCCGGGCCCACGGTTCAGTGGACCTCGAGGTCGCGCACCCGGCAGCGGAACGGACCGCCGAAGAACACTTCGAGATCCGCGGGGGCTCGCTGCTCTACGACGACGCCGGCACCCTCGTCGCCAAGGCGGAGTTCGACTACCGCGCCTGGTTCGACGCCTCCTGACAAGACACCTGCAGGCAAAACACCTGCAGGCAAAACACCTGCGGGCAAGGCGCCTCCGGCAACAGGAGGGCCCTGCCCGCAGATAAAGCCCGTAACCGCGGCTCTCCCTCGCCCGGGCCGGGACACCCGGGCGAGGGTGTCCCGGCCCGGGCGTCCTCCGCGAGTTCACTGGAGGAAGTCCACGGACGTTACTACGCTCACCATCGTGCCCGGCTTTCCGGCCGCACTCACCAACCTTTATCGGACCCGCTGCCGGAAATACCGATCAGACGATCGGCGATCCGGATGGAAGGAGCGGCACGTGTCCGCAGATGCTCTTGTTCCTACCCCGCCGGCGGCCGCCGGCGAGACCGGGCCCGCGGCGGGAACCGAGACGGAACTCGAGGTCTCCACCGCTGCCGGGACACGGTTCGGCCTGCGTGTTCTTCCGCAGGCCGACGAGTCCGCGCCGGTGATTCTCCTGCTTCCGGCGATGGGGGTTCGGACGAAGTACTACACCCCCTTCGCCGAGGCACTGCGGTCGCTGGGGTACTCGGTCGTAACAACCGATCTGCGCTGGCATCGCCACGGAGCCGCGGCGCTCCGGCGCTCGGCCGGCAGCCGGGGAGGCTACCAGGAGGGTGTCGAGGACGACCTGCCGACGATCACGGCGGCGACGCGGGAACGATTCCCCGGGGCGCCGCTGTTCGTCGTGGGTCACAGTCTCGGCGGACAACTCTCGCTCCTGCGTGCCGCGCGGGAGGCCCCCGACAACGGCGGGCTGAGCGGCCTGGCCGTCATCGGCGCGGGCACCTCGTACTGGCGCGTCTTCAGGCCCCTCCGTTCGGCCTGGGTCCTAGGCGGTTCCACGTTCGTCGCGGGGGTGTCGCAGCTGCTGGGCTACTGGCCCGGGCACCGGTTCGGCTTCGGCGGGCGGCAGCCCAGGGCGCTGATGCTGGACTGGGCCAGAAGTGCCCGCACCGACTGTTACCGGCTGGCCAAGTCGGAGCCCGACCTCCTCGGTCTTCTCGGCGCGGTGACCCTGCCGGTACTGGCCATCTCCCTGGACGCCGACCATCTCGCGCCGCGCCGGGCGGTCGACCATTTCACCACCCGGTTGACGGGCTCGGAGGTCCGTCGCGTCCATCTGGACCGCACGAGTGGATCCACCCACCTCGGTCACTTCGACTGGATGAAGGAACCCGCGGTCATAGCACGCCACGTGGCCGAGTGGATCGACATCGTCCTCGGCCGGAGCAGCACGGGCGCACGGTGACGGGAACCGCACGGTGACGGGCGCCCGGCACGACGAGCGCTGACGTACGTGGTCAGGCCGCCGGCACCGGCGGCGCCGTCGGCACGACCCCCCACGAGCCGCCGAAGGTTCCGCCAGGTGGCAGCACCCGCAGCCCGTCACCGCTGTTGAACCCGTTCGCGGGACACGTCATCGGCTCCACGGCGACACTGCGCCGGCGTTCGTCCGGCCCGAGGGTGTCACCGGTGAACACCTGGAGGTACGGCCAGGCCTCATCGGCCCACACGACGATGCTCCCACCGTCCGGCGCACCGAGCCGGACCCGGGCCCGGCCGTCCGCGTCGCGGTCCAGATCGGTGAAGCAGGTATCGAGGACGACGTCCCCGACCGCGCGGGCGTGCCGGAAGTCGAACGGACCGTCCGTCACATCGGTGGCTCCGATGGGGATGAGTCGATCATTCGTGACCAGTCGGCTGCGCGCCGGTACGGTCAGCAGCACGTCGTCCGCGCGAGTCGGAGCCCCGTCCCGACCGGCGACGAAGAGATAGGGATGCGCCCCCATCCCGACCGGCGCCGGCCCGCTCGACAGGTTCGTCGCACTCATCGTGACCCTGAGACCGTTCGGTCCGAGCCGGTAGTCGGCGGTGAAGGCGACCGTGAACGGGTAGCCGGACTGGGCGCGCAGCACAAAGGGCCCGGACCGCCGACGGGCCGGACCGGTCGAGATCCCACGCGGACCAGCGCGTCAGGCCGTGGATGGCGTTGCCGGTGGCCACCTCATTCACCGGCAGTTGCTGGACGGTCCCGGCGAAGGTGTAACGGCCGCCGTCGATCCGGTTCGGCCACGGCAGTAGGAGCTGTCCCCGGCCGCGGGCCGCCATCGCGGTCACGCCGTACCCGTCGAGCACGGCCACACCCCCCACCTCGAAGGTCCGCAGCCCGCCGCCGACCTCGACGACCGTGGCTCGCGCGTCTCCGTAGACGATCTCGACCTGCTCCCCGCTGGGTGCCACCGGCGCGCCCGTTGACGCCGGCGACGGAGTGCTCGTCGCGGTTCCGCTCACTGTCGCCATCCCTCTTGTTCGAACTTGTTCGAAGCAGCCGCTCCGCACCGTGATTCTCGCTTCCCACCGGGCGGCCCCGACCGTCCGGTTCACCACGGTTGACAGACGGCTTGTCTTCGTTTCGAGACAGCCTGTCTTTCACTGGGCATGCTGTCTTCCATCGGACGGCCAGTCCATCGAACGTAGGGTGCAGTCATGTCTCCCCGTCGCTACGAGCAGCGGCTGCGCACGGCTGGTGCGGACCAGACCCGCCGCCGGATCCTCGACGCGATGTACGAACAGCTGCCCCGGCTCGCGAGCGTAGAGGCGGTCGCGCGGCAGGCGGGCGTGGCCCGGTCGACGGTCTACCTGGTGTTCGGCTCCCGGGCAGGGCGGTTCGACGCCCTCACCCAGGACGTGCTCGATCGGGGCGGTTTCGCGGACCTGGTGCAGGCCGTGCAGGATCCGGACCCACTCGTCCACCTGCGCGGCGGGATCACCGCAAGCGTGCGGGTGTACGCCGGGCAGCGCGACGCCCTGTGGGCCCTGCGCTCGATGGAACAGGCGCTCGACGGCGCGCTGCGACGGGCCGAGCAGGACCGTCTCGGCGGGATGGAACATCTCGCCGAACGCCTGGCCGCCCACGGCCTCCTGCGCGTGCCGGTGGCCGCCGCGGTCGACGTCCTCTGGCTGCTCACCAGCTTCGACGCGTTCGACCTGCTCTACACCGGCCGCAGGCTGCCGGTCGACGAGGTCGCGGCCCGGCTCCTGGCGACCGCCGAGCACGCGCTGCTCTGAACCGGCTCACATCCCGCTGGAGCTGCCCGAAGGCGGCGATCGACCTCGTCCTCGCCCAGATGGAGACCTTCGCCAAGGGGACGTAATGAA
>NZ_CDWTMG010000259.1:0-611 GCF_977945845.1 Frankia sp. CcMO1 | reverse complement strand
TTTCATTTCGACTCCCAAGGACTGGTCCCCCGCCGACCAGTAAACGACACTTCTCCCTGGTCATCAAGCAACCAATGCAGCAACCAATGCGCTGACCGGAAGAGCTGCCGCCCCCCACGTTCCCCGCCTCTTACGGAGATCGATACTCCTGTACCGGACGTGTACTGGACGATAAGAGATGACCTTAACCTCGCCGAATTCGTCGAAGTTCAAAGCCTGTGAATTTCTGCTGGAAGGCTTGGGCGGGCGAAGCCGCGTTAGTACTGGGTGGTCGCGGCCAGGGCCAGCAGAACCAGCGCGCTCACCGCGGCGGTCGTGCGGATGCTGTTGAAGAAGTCCCAGCGTGCCCGCTGCTCCCGCCAGTCGGCCGGCGGAGACTCCGGCCGCCAGGTGGCCATGGCATTGTTGATCGGAAGGTCGCCGCGCACGGTGACCAGGATGTTGGTGAGGACGCAGGCCGCCGCGATGCCGGCCAGCACCGCGCAGGCCGTCGCACCGGTGACGCCAGCCGCGACGGCCAGGGCGATCGTAGCGATCAGGTTTGTAATCTGCAGCAGTTTCATCATCCGCGGGTAGCTGATATCGAACGCCTGCTTGACCATTACGTAGGG
>NZ_CDWTMG010000258.1:0-6544 GCF_977945845.1 Frankia sp. CcMO1 | reverse complement strand
ACGGTGGGCGGGCAACGGTGGGCGGGCGACGGCACCCGCCGCTGACGGCGGGGGCGACTTCCCGGCGGCGGTGTCGCTACCGGGACGGCGATGTTTGGGAGTATGCAGCCCATGAGCGGACTTCTCGAAGGCAAGCGCGTTCTCGTCACCGGGGTTCTCACGGAAGCCTCGATCGCATTCAGCGTCGCCCGCATCGCCCAGGAGCAGGGTGCGGCGGTGGTCCTCAGCGGATTCGGGCGGGGGCTGTCGCTGACCCGCCGCATCGCCAAGAGACTGCCCGCCCCGGCGCCCGTCGTCGAGTTGGACGTCACCGACGAAGAGCATCTCGCGGTGCTGGCCGGGCAGGTGCTCGAACATGTCGACGGCCTGGACGGCGTGCTGCACGCGATCGGGTTCGCACCTGAATCGGTGCTCGGTGGGAAGCCGTTCGTCGAGGCGGCCTGGTCCGAGGTCGGCACCGCCCTGCAGATCTCCACCTGGTCGCTGGCGTCGCTCACCCGGGCCGCCCTACCGTTGTTCGCTGAGAAGGCGTCGATCGTCGGCCTGGACTTCGACGCGTCCGTCGCCTGGCCGTCGTACGACTGGATGGGCGTGGCGAAGGCCGGCCTCGCCTCCACCACCCGCTACCTCGCCCGTGATCTGGGACCCCGGGGCGTGCGGGTGAACCTCGTCGCGGCCGGCCCGCTGCGGACCATGGCGGCCAAGAGCATCCCGGGCTTCAGCCAGTTCGAGGAGATCTGGGACGGCCGGGCGCCGCTTGGCTGGAGCGTCCACGACACTGCGCCGGCCGCCCAGGCCTGCGTGGCGCTGCTCTCGGACTGGTTCCCGGCCACCACCGGCGAGATCGTCCACGTCGACGGCGGCGTGCACGCCGTCGGGGTCTGAGCGCGGCTGGCCGTCGGGAGCAGGGCGCAGCTGGCCGTCGGGGGCAGGGCGCGGCCGGGGTCCCGGGGCCCGGGTGTGGTGGGTCTGGCCCGGATCAGCCGGCCGTCTCGTCCAGCAGGTCCAGGGCCGTTCCGACGATCGTGTCCAGCTCCACCGGTGGGCGGCGACGGCGGTCCCGCGACGAGGCCGTGTCCCGCCGGGCGAGGTTGCCGCTGCCGGCGTGGCCGGCGGCGCCGGAGGTCGATGAGCCCGGGTCGGTGTCCCCCGGCGGCCCTCCCGGCGGCCCGGAGGCCTCCGGCAGTGGCGCGCTCGAACCGAGGGCGGAGATGGGATCTCCGTGGACGCCGGCGAGGAAACTCAGGGCACGGGGGTCCCCGTCGACCACCGTCACGATCGGGGTGCGCCGGTCCGCGGGGAACACCTCGGTGAGCAGGGCGTCGGAACCCTCGGCCAACCCGCGCCGGGCCTGCAGCGCGTGGAACATCGCGTTCGGGGAGGTCACGCACACGACCGTGATCTCTCGGCCGAGGCCGGCGCGTAGCTCCGCCGCGGCGTGCAGCACCTCCGGCATGACCGCACCCACCCCGACGAGGGTGAGCGCGGCGTCGGGGCCGCCCTCGTGGAGCCGGTACCCTCCGGCGAGGACCAGGGCCCGGCGTCGGTGCCGTTCCAGCGCGTCCACGGGGACCTCGGCGAGGCGCTGATCGACCGGGCGGGCGGAGAGCCGGATCACGCAGGAGGTGCCGTCGAGGCGGGCCAGCCCGCCGAGGCCGGCCAGTAGGCACCAGGCGAGATCGTGCGCGAAGGCCGGTTCCCACGTCGCGGCCACCGGGGCGGGGACGACGTTGCCACCGTTCCAGGCCAGGTTGCGGACGACCGGGTCGAGACCGGTGTCCGCCACGGCGAGCATCGATCGGGCGTCCGCGGTGGCGCCGGCCATCCAGCCGGGCAGTACCCGTCCGACCGCCACCTCGTCGGCGACTCCGACGGGCAGCAGCGGCAGACCCTGGCGGCTCCAGGCTACTCCCAGTGAGGCCAGCACCCCGCCGAAGGCCGTGGCCGACAGGCCTCCGGCCACATGCCGGCCCGGTTGTTCCCCGTCGGTCCGGTCCGCCGCGGCCAGCCAGCCGGCGAGGACGGGGTCGGCGTTGCGCGTGCTGATGGTCAGCACCGCGGCGGCCGCCTGGGGCGCGAGCCGGGGTAGGTCCCGCAGCATCTCGCCGAACGCCTCCTGGGTGGAGATCCATGCCGGGAAGCGGTGGTCGGAGTCGGTCGGCACGGGTGGGGCCGCGCCGAGCGGCACCGGCACCCGGTCCAGGTAACCGGCGACGTGCTGGGCGAGGCGGTGGGCCGCGGCGTCGTCTCCCGGCGGGAGGGCCGGGCGGGTGCCACCGCCGGCGGCCGGCGCCGTGCCCGGTCCGGCGGACGGGGCCGCGGACGCGTGGCCGGCGGTCCGTCCGCTGTGGATCTGTTCGCTGCGGATCTGTCCGCCGTGGGAGCGATCCTCTCGGGTGAGCTCGTCGCTGGTGTAGGCGAACAGGACCGTGGGCCGGTCCGTCGCGACTTCATCGAAGGCGTCGATCAGCAGGGGGAGGTCGTGGCCACCGAGATCGCGCAGGCAGGCATGGCTCTCGTCATCGGTGAGGGTGTCCAGCAGGCGGCTGATGCCGGCGCCGGACGCGCCGGGCCCGGCGAGGTGGCGGCGCAGGTCGGCTCCGTGGGCCTGCAGCAGCGCGCGGTAGTCGCCCATCGGGAGCTGGTCGAGGCGGTTGCGAAGCGCGTGACCGCCGGGGGCCCGGAAGAGCGCCTCGAGGACGCGTCCGTACCGGACGGTGAGCACCTGCCAGCCGGCGGCTTCGAACATGCGCGCCGCGCGGGCGGGCTTGCCGATGCCGCCGACCGGTCCGGCCGGCGCGGAGCCGGACACCGTCACCACCCAGAACAGCTCGCCGAGATGGGCGATCCGCTCATCGGTGATTGTTTCCCAGACGGTCGGGTCGTGCAGCTCGGAGTAGTCGATCAGACAGATTTGCCGACCCTGGGGAGTCCGGTCGAAGCGTTCCCCGGCATAACGGCGGGCCAACGCCGCCCAGACCGTCCCGCTCGGTCCGATGTTGCCGGCGCCGAGGGCACGCAACGGCCGACCATCGGGCCCGGAACGGACCCCGTTCGGACGGATCTCACCCGGCCGGGCCTGGGGGAGCCGGTAGACGGCGGGGACGGGTGATGCGGCCGCCGTCTCCTCGGCCGTCGTCTCCTCAGCCGTCGGCCTGGCGTGCGCCAGGACGTGATGGACGGCATGGATCAGCGGGGCGGCGCGTGGAGTCACACTGACGCGGTCCTCGGCGCGCAGGGCGTCGAACCACAGCACCGTGGCGATGCTCGACACCGAGGCCACGGCCGCCCGTTCCGACTCGGCGGCGACCGCGGACCGCTGCCCGGCGCGTTCGTCCCCGTCGATGATCCGGGCCGCGACGCTCCGCAGCCGCCGTTCCACGGCGGCCAGCGCGGCGAGGTCGAGTACGCCACCGGGCGGCCCCGGCATGGCCGGGTCTGGGGGCCCGGGGATGGCCTGGGCCGCGGCCGGCGAGGTCTGGGTTCCCACGACGTCGTCTCCGTTCGTCGGTCCGGTCGGGGGGCTGGCGGCTCCCGGCGGACCGCCCTCGGCCCGGTCGTCGCGGGTGACCCGGCGTTCGTGGGTGACCCGGTGTTCGCGGGCCCGGTCGTCGGTCTGGTCGTCGTGTGTGACCCGGCCGTCGGTCCCCGGCGCGGGCGGATCCACGGACCGGGCCGGGACCGGCCCCGCGGCGCCGTCTGGCGTAATGATCATCTCCCCCCGGCCGGAGCGCGTGTGCGCCGCCTCCACCGGTCTGACATCGGGCCTGCGCATGACCGGCCTACGTCCCACGACTCCGACCTCCCAAAGTCTGGACGTGCGGTGGTGCGGTGCCGGTCGGAGGTTGCGCCGCCGGCCGGATCGGCGGTGCCCGCCGCCGTCACATGGTGTGTCCGCGTCGGTATCCCACCTTCACCACGGTGGCCGTACCATTTCAGCATCCGCGTTCCATCGCGGTGGCGTTGGCCGTCGTGCGTCAGCCCGGTGATGCCGGGACTGCCGTGCCAGGACTGCCGCCCCGGCGGTCAGCCGTCCCGGCCGAGCTCGTCGATCCGGATCCGGAGCGCGGGCTCGTCGACCGGTGCCACCTCGACCTCGACGGCCTTGACTCGGCTGGTCGCGCCGCGGACCAGCCGGACGTCTCCCCGGCGCACCCGCAGCGCCGCGCACAGGGCCCGCAGGGCGGCTTCGGTGGCCCGGCCGTCAACGGCCGGCTCGGTGACCCGGACGACCAGCAGCGGGCCGTGCAGCGGGTCCTCGCGCCGGCGGCCCACCGCGGTCCGCCCGGCGCCCGGCTGAACTCGGATCATCAGACGCATGCGCGCATCGTCCCCCCGGATCGTCCCGCCCGAGCGACCATCCCGCCCGGATCGTTCCACCTGTGTCGACCATCCCGCTCGCGTGACCGGTTCGCGTGACCGGTTCGGGGCGGCACCAGGGAGGATCGCGAGGGTGGCCAAGCCGATGCCGGTCGGCGGTTGAGGCGTCATCGTCGGCGGACACCGGGATTCGACGCGGTGGCCGCTACCATCTGACTCATGGGCGCAAATGAGGGTCGTGTCGCACTGGTAACAGGTGGTAATCGGGGGATCGGCGCCGCCTGCGCCGCCGCCCTGGCGGCCGCGGGTGAGCGGGTCGCGGTCGCCAGCCGCGGGGGCACCGCCCCCGAGGGGATGCTGGGCGTCCGTCTGGACGTCGCCAACAGCGAGAGCGTCGACAGGGCGTTCATGGAGGTCGAAGCCGAGCTCGGGCCGGTGGAGATCGTGGTGTCCAACGCCGGCATCGTGCGGGACACCCTGCTGGCGACGATGAGCGAGGACGCGTTCCAGGAGGTCGTGGACACGAACCTGCTCGGCGCCTACCGGGTGGCCAAGCGTGCCTCCCGGCCGATGATGCGGCTGCGCCGGGGTCGGCTCATCTTCATCTCCTCCGTCGTCGCCTCCGTCGGCGGCCCCGGCCAGTCCAACTACGCGGCGTCCAAGGCCGGCCTGATCGGCTTCGCCCGTTCCCTCGCCCGCGAGCTGGCTCCGCGCAACATCACCTCGAATGTGGTCGCTCCGGGGCCGATCCGGACCGACATGACCGACGCGCTGACCGAGGCGCAGCGGGAGCAGCTCACCGCCAGCATCCCCGGTGGCCGCATGGGTGAGGCCGAGGACGTCGCAGCCCTCGTCGCCTTCCTCGCCTCCCCGCAGGCCGGTTACATCAACGGTGCGCTGATCCCCGTGGACGGCGGGCTGAGCATGGGGCACTGAGTTGAGCACGGGGCACTGAGCACCGCTTCGGCGGCACCGTGATCGAGTGTGATCGGCGTTGCGGCTTAGGGGACCGTCGTGGCGGCGTGGTGGTGGGCGGGGCTGGTGTGGATGGTGGCGGCGGACAGGCGGCGGATGCGGCGCAGCAGGTGAGCTTCGGCGGCGTGGGCGAGGTCGTGAGCGGCGGTCAGGGTCAGGTTCGCATCGACGGTGACGTCGGCTTCGGCGCGCAGGGTGTGGCCGATCCAGCGCAGCCGCAGCTCGCGGACGGCCTCGATGCCCTCGGTGTGCAGGAGTGCCCTGGTGGCTTCGGCGACCACGGCGGGGTCGACGGCGTCCATGAGCCGGGCCCCGACGACGTGGGCGGCGGAGCGTAGGACGCCGAGGATCGCCAGGGTGATCGCCAGGCCGATGGCGGGGTCGGCCCAGTGCCAGCCCACCGCGACACCGGCGGCGCCGAGGAGCACCGCGAGGCTGGTGAGACCGTCGGTGCGGGCGTGTAGGCCGTCGGCGACGAGGGCGGCGGAGCCGATCTGATGGCCGACCCTGATGCGGTAGCGGGCGACGATCTCGTTGCCGAGGAAGCCGACGAGCCCGGCCGCGGCGACCGCTCCCAGATGGTCGACGCGCTGGGGGTGCAGGAGGCGGTCGATCGCGGCCCAGGCGGCGAGCGCACTCGACAGGGCGATCATCGCGAGGACGGCGAGGCCGGCGAGGTCCTCGGCGCGGCCGTAGCCGTAGGTGAACCGGGCGGTGGCCGGGCGGCGCGCCACGGTGAAGGCGATGAGCAGGGGGACCGCGGTGAGCGCGTCGGCGACGTTGTGCAGGGTGTCGCCGAGGAGCGCGACCGATCCGGACAGTGCCACGACGGCGGCTTGCAGGGCGGCGGTCAGCCCGAGACCGGCCAGGCTGATCAGGAGGGCGCGGCGGCCGGCGGTGTCGGCTTCCAACGCGTCGTCGATCTGGTCCGCCGGATCGTGGCTGTGCCCTCCGGCCAGGTCTGACAGGCCGTGACGAAGCCGCGCCCACCGCCCGCTCGCGTGGTGGTCATGCTGTCCGCCGTGCGGGTGCCCGCCGTGATGATGCCCGTGCCCGTGCCCGTGCCCGTGGGCGTGAGCGTGGCCATGGGTGGGGAGCTCATGCTCGTGGCCGCTGTTCATGTTCCGCGACGATAGACGAAAACGATCAATGCGGCATGGTGGCAGCTGCCATCCCATCGCACCTGCGTCCCGGTGCGTACCGCGGGCCGCTGGTGCCGGTTCGGTTGCTCGTCTGTGCCCAGCCCCTA
>NZ_CDWTMG010000257.1:0-6643 GCF_977945845.1 Frankia sp. CcMO1 | reverse complement strand
TTCGAAGAGCCGGCATCGTGGAGCCGGTAACGGACATCATCTTCGTGTGCCGTAGACGAGGATTCGGGCTCCTGTGGATAGGTACATGCGGCGTTCATCGAAGAGCATAAGAGATGCTGCGTCCATAACGTTGCCGTCTCGAGACGCTGCCCGGATAACCAGATTATCCCATCTCTTGTTGCCCATGATCATATTCGCCACCGTGCAGCTGGCGAAGTGCAATCGAAATCGCCGTCTAAATTTCTGTTCAAAGAGCTGAGGAGTCGAAATGAAATAACTTGCGCGTTTCGAACCCTCCACAGGCCTGTGACCTGCGATGATGCTCTCGATCACGTATTTGTTACTTCATTACGTCCCCCTTGTCACTGAAGTCAAGTCGGAGCGGCATAACCTCCTGCGGGGCGCGGCGCGGATCCGAGAACTTGGCATATGAGCGTATGGCGATCGAGGAGAATCGGTCATCCTGGCGACTGACTCCAAGATCGCGTCGTACCCGAGAATAGGCGCCATCGGCACCGATCATCAGGGGCTGCCTCGACGGAGCTCGATTCCGAACCGATTTGAAATATGATAATCCGGCTGTTAGCGGTCAGCCCCGATGAATGGTATGATGTGCCTTCTCGAATTTCAACTCCGACCTCGCGTGCCGCAGCAACGAGACGCGCGTCGAGGATCTCACGTGGAAGTACATACCCGGAAAGATCGCGGCCGGCGACCGTCGGGCCGACCGCCGTCGCCTCGGTTCCGTCAGGTCCGCTGACTCGCACGTTTAACGGTGAAATGGCATCATGGACAACACCAAGCAGGCCCAGGCGGCGTAGGGCCGCAACGGCCCCGGCGCCGAGGCCGTCACCGCACGCCTTATCGCGCGGGAAAACAGCCTTGTCGGTCAGAAGCACGCGAAGGCGAGGGTTCTGTCGCTTCAATGCGAAGGCGGCCACGCTCCCAGCCGGGCCCGCGCCCACGATCACCACGTCGTAGCTTCCTCTGGCCACGCCAGAAGTCTACGTGCTCCATGAATGGCAGGAGTTGGCATCACCTATTATTACAGCCACAGTGATCTCTATGTGATCTCTTTCCGGCGAATCGGTGTGGCGGTGTGCGCGAGCGGCCGCAGCGTGGTTCTCCGTACTTTGTAAGAAAAAACGAAGAAGCTGCGGCGACCGCGTCTGGCGGCGTATCAGAGGCGGAGGTGGCCGAGTAGGGGGCAGGGTTTGAGGAGCCGCTCGCCCGAGGGGCCTCCTGCTTCAGCACTGATACGGCCAGGGAGCAGGCCCGCGCCTATTGGAGGGCTTGCTGTCGCGTACAGGGCGTAAGAACGGGTGGACCCTCGCTGATCAAGGGGCGTGGGCATCCACCGTCCGTAAAGGTTGGCAGCCTGGTGCCGGCGTCATCCCAGTGATTCAGACGAAGCACCGAGGCGCCACGTGGCGTCCGGAGGCGTCAGGCTGCCGGCAGTCAGGGTTCCGGCAGTCAGGGTTCCGGCAGGTTGTGGTTCCCGGCGACGGGCCTGCGACTTCCGCCGTTGCCCGCCGCCGGTGCGCCGTACAGCGCGGCGAGCGCGCCCGCGGCGCGCGTCATCGCCTCGCGTAGCTCCGGGGGGTGGAGCACCTCCAGGTCCGGGCCGAGTACGAGCAGTTCGCGCTCGGCGTGCCGGACGGACTCGATCGGCACCACCGCGCGTACCCAGCCGTCCTCCTCCGGTGCGCTCGCCGTTTCCCGGACGGCGCGGGCGACCGCCGGGGGGAGCCGGAAGGGGGCCATCGTCACGCCGGTCGGGGAAAGCCGCATGGTCGCCCGCGCCCGGTAGACCTCGGATTCGTAGCGGGCCGTCCAGCCGGCCCAGTAGGCGCCGAGGTCGAAGCCATGCGGCCGTTCGAACGTCTTGGTGGTCGTCTCGAGGCTGAGGATCTTCGCGACCCGGTACACCCGGGGCAGGGTGGCCGGCCCGCCCGCCGGTTCCGCGCCTCCGCTGCCGTCCGCACTCTCGGTGGCGCCTGCGGCTCGGGTGCCGTCAGGGTCGCGGCTGCTGCCAGCGTCCTCGGCCAGGCCTACGCCCTGGGTGCCGTGTGCGACGTTGGCGACCAGGTACCAGGTGCCGCTTTTGAGGACCACGCCGAGCGGTTCGAGGTGCCGGATGATCTCACGGGGGGCCCGCCAACGCCGGTAGGTGGCCCGGACGCGGCGCTGCTCCCACACCGCCGCTGCCACCTCGGTCAGCAGCGGCGTGTCCTCGGTGGCCCGGAACCAGCCGGGCGCGTCGAGATGGAAGCGCTCCCGCACCCGGCCGGCCCGTTCGCGCAGCTGCTCGGGCAGGGCCGCCATCAGCTTCAGTTCCGCCGCCGCGAGCATCGTGCCGAGCCCCAGCTCGCCGGCGGCCGCCGGCATGCCGGCGAGGAACAGGGAGTCGGCCTCGCCGGAGGTCAACCCGGTCAGCCGGGTGCGGTAGCCGTCGAGCAGCCGGTACCCGCCGGTGGCACCGCGGTCCGCCAGCACGGGGACCCCGGCCTCGGCGAGGGACTCCAGATCCCGGTAGACCGTCCGCACGGAGACCTCGAGTTCGTCGGCGATCTCACGCGCCGTGAGCCGCCCACGGGTCTGCAACAGCAGCAGGACGGAGAGGAGCCGGCCGGCACGCATGCCCGATGCTCCCCGGGCCATACCTGCCAGGAGAAGTCAGGTATGGCTTCGAGGATGGGATCCGACGCATCGACACCGGAACGCGAAGGAGATCGCCATGGCGGGAACGGACCCGGCTCGGGAGATGGGTGTGGAGAGGGCCGGGGGCGCGGCCGCTACCGGTGCGGCGACTGGGTCCGCAAGTGCTGGCTCCGCGAGTGACGTGGCGGCGACCTGGGCCGGGCTGATGCTCGACTGCCCGGACGCGAAGGAGCTCGCGACCTTCTACGGCACGTTGACCGGGTGGGGCGTCGCCGGCACCGACGACGAGGGGTCCTGGGCGTACCTCACCCCACCGGGGACCGAGATCATGATCGGTTTCCAGCGGGTGGCGGGCTACCAGCCGCCGCGCTGGCCGGACCAGGACGCCCCGCAGCAGTTCCACCTGGATTTCCGGGTCGCCGGCCTGGACGCCGCCATCGCCCTGGCGGAAGGCCTCGGCGCGAGGCAGGCCGAGTTCCAGCCGGGTGGGGACCGGTGGCGGGTGCTTCTCGACCCGGTCGGTCACCCGTTCTGCCTCTGCCCGCCGGCCGCCGCCGGCTGACCGCCGAGCCGCCCGTGCTGGTCAGGGCAGGTCGTTGGTCAGGGCAGGTTGTAGACGCGGCGGGCGTTGTCCGCGCAGATGAGCCGGGCGACCCGCTCGGCGTCCGCCGCGGTCCAGGCGTCGTCGGCGACTCCCGCCGCGAGGAACGCCGACAACCCACGCCGGAACAGGACGGCCCCGAGCAGGTACAGCTCGCCGAGCGCGAAGGCGTCGGTGGAGAAGAGGAACTTGCCGAACGGGGCGAGTTCGAGTGCCTGCGTGAGCAGGCCGGCCGAGCCGCGGCCGCAGTTGTGGATGGCGCGCCCGAGGTCGAGGTAGACATTCGGGAACACCTGGGCTAGGTAGCCGGCCTCCCGGTGGAACGGGTAGCAGTGCAGCAGCAGCACACTGACCTCGGTCGGTGCTATCGCCCGCAGCAGGCCGGTGAGCAGCAGTGGGTTGCCCCGGCGCAGGTCGATGTCGCAGTCCCCGTACCCGACGTGGATCTGGATGGGTAGCCGCGCGTCGACCCCGCACCAGATGAGGAAGGCGTGCAGGGTGGGGTCGGTCAGCCGGATCGGGGCGCCGGCGCGGATCTCGTGGATCCAGCCGCGGGCGGCGGCGGCGACCTCGCGGTCGGTCGGTCGCTGTGCGGGCAGCTCCAGGCCGCCGCGGTAGGCCGCGACCGACTTCACCGCGACCATGGTGGGGCGGGCGGACTCGAGCCGGGCCCGCACGGTGTCGGCGAGGTGGGTCATGCCGATCTGCCCGGTGATGACGTCGACCGCGACCTGCTCGGCGACCCGCTCCAACCGCACCACATCCACGCCGCGTCCGCCGGCGAGCTCGGCCAGCTCCGCGGCGCTGGTCAGCGGCTCCGGTTGAAATCCGGCGTCGACGCAGAACGTGGTGATCCCGCAGGCACGCAGCAGCCGCCGGTGCACCTCGGCGTGGCCAAGCTCCGCCCGGCGTTCGAGGTAGTCTTCCGGCGCGGCATGCGCCGGTAGGTCGAGCACCGGCGCGCACCAGCGCCGCAGGGCGAAGCCGATCTGGCTGTCGAACAGCGTCGTCCCCGGTGGTCCGGGGTGTTCCGCCTCGGTGATCATGCTTTCGAATTCCGGGCGAGTCAGATCGCGGCCGACCAGACCATGGCAGTGGTGGTCGACAAGCTCGTGATCGACGAACGGTTCCACCGGGCGGCCCACCCATCGATGATCCCCCCTGGAAGGTGGGGTCATGCCTGACCGTACTGGACACATTCGGTCATCCTCAGGTCCACAGCGGCCCTGTGGATAACTTGTGGATTACTCCTGGCTCCCTGGGGACAGTCGTTCTGAAAGTCGATGATGTTGCCGTGTTTTCATCTCTTCTTGCGTCGACGCCAGCTGTGGACAACGCTCGGAGCGATTGTGATGAACAGATGGCTTCTCCTTCGATCCGGCCGAATTTTGTCGCTCTCCGTAACATCGTGGGAGAGTGAGGGGCCGCCGTGCCGTGCGCTCCGCCCGGCGTCTGGCAGGCGTACGCGCGACCATGGGGACAGGGGAGACCCGTGGGGAAGGTGAGGATGAACGAGCCTGCGTTGGACGAGTTCGCCCCTCGGATTATCGCCGGAGAGGATCGTAGGCGTGATCGGCTCGCCGCGGCGGCCCGGCACGCGGCGACGAACCTGGAGGTACGCGGCGTCGTCTGTGTTGCGGTGACCTACGTCGACAACAGTGGCATCACTCGGATGAAGGGGGTGCCGATCGGCCGGCTCGACGCGGCGGCGGTGTGGGGCGTCGGCGTGTCGCCGGTGTTCGACGTGTTCGGCGCCGATGACTCGATCACGGCGGGACGGTACGCCGGAGGTCCCGTCGGGGATCTGCGGCTGCATCCCGACCTGGACCGGCTGACACCCCTTGCGGCCCAGCCCGGCTGGGCCTGGGCCCCCGCCGACCGCCGTGACCAGGACGGCCGACCGCACCCGCAGGACGGCCGGGAACTCGTCCGCCTCCAGACGGCACTGCTCGCCGAGCACGGCCTGACGGCGATGATGGCGTTCGAGGCCGAATGGGCCGTCTCCCCGGCCGGTTCCGACGAGTTCGCCCCGGCCGCTCCCGGGCCGGCGTACGGGATGATCAGGGTGGCCGAACTCGGTGACTACCTGCGGGACGTGGTCACCGCGCTCACCGAGGAGGGGCTGGTCGTCGAGCAGATCCATCCCGAGTACGCGGCCGGTCAGTTCGAGGTGTCCGTCGCCGCGCAGGACCCCCTCGGCGCCGCCGACACGTGCGTGCTGGTCAAGGAGACGGTGCGCGGCGTCAGCAGGCGCCATGGCCTGCGCGTCTCGTTCGCCCCCAAGGTGCTCGTCGACAGCGTGGGTAACGGCGGCCACGTGCATCTGAGCCTGTGGAGCGACGATCCCGACCGGCCGCCGGCCCCGGCCCGGCCTGCGGTCTCGGGCGGGGGCCCGGGCGGGGCGAACTCCGGTGGCCCATACCCGGGGGGCCCATACCGGGGGGGCCCAGCCCGGGCCGGCGGGGGATCCGCCCGCCCGGGCCGGATCAACCTCATGGCGGGTGGCAACGGGCCGCTCGGACTGACCGCTGCCGGGGAGGCGTTCGCCGCCGGGATCCTCGGCCGGCTGCCGGCGCTGATGGCTCTCGGCGCCCCGAGCGTTGCCTCCTACCTGCGACTGGTGCCATCGACGTGGGCGGGTGTCCACGCCTGCTGGGGTCGGGAGAACCGGGAGGCCGCGCTGCGGATGATCCCCGGGCCGCCGGCCGCGGCCGGCCAGGCGGCGAACCTGGAGGTGAAGTCCTTCGACCTTGCCGCGAATCCCTACCTTCTGGTGGCCGGTCTGCTGGCCGCCGGGCAGGTGGGGCTCGCGGCGGCGGCCGCGTTGCCGGAGCCGGTGGGCGTCGACCCGGCCTCGCTCGACCCCGCCGAACGGGCCCGCCGCGGCATCCGGCGCCTGCCCACCAGCCTGGGCGAGGCGGTCGCCGCCTTCGAGGCCGACGAGGTGTTGCACCGCGCCCTGGGACGGGAGCTGCACGACGCGGTCGCCGCCGTCCGGCGCGCGGAGATCGACCGGTTCGCCGAGGCTGACCCGGCTGCCGTCGTCGCGGCGACCCGCTGGCGGTACTGACCCGCCGGCGGTGCTGACCGGGTGTCAGCCCACCCGACGCAGTCCGGCCGTGGCGGCGGCCCGCTCCAGGTCCTCGACGCCGAAGGCGTCGACCGGGCCAAGCGCGCCGGCGCGGGCGACGGTGCCCGCGGCGAGATGTCCCGCCATCCACGCCATGATCCGAGCGGTGAAGGCATAGGGGTCGCGACCTTCCAGCCGCACGGTGGCGAGTTCCCGGCCGGCGGCGTCCCGGGCGAGCGCGAACACCTGCGCCCCGGCGCGGGCCCGCGCCGCCCGGTCCGGTCCGCGGCCGGTCGTCCGCAGGGCGGACC
>NZ_CDWTMG010000256.1:0-6667 GCF_977945845.1 Frankia sp. CcMO1 | reverse complement strand
CGACACACCAGAACGGCGAACAACATCCACACCCGACTCCAACACCAACCACTCACCGCAAGATCACGAATCTACGTGAATGTTTACAGAGTGTCGTGGGATCGGAGAACCGTGGGCATTGACGTCGTCAAGGGTGGAAGCGTCGCGCTCACCGGAGCCACCGGCGGACTGACGCACATCACCGTCGGCCTCGGCTGGGATCCGAATGCTCCCGGATCGGAGGAGTTCGACCTGGACGCGAGCGCCATTGCCCTGCAGGCGGACGGGCGAGCCCCCAACCGCAGCTATTTCATCTACTACAACAACCTCAGCAGTCCGCGCGGCGAGATCGTGCACCGCGGTGACAACCTCACCGGTGAGGGTGCGGGCGACGACGAACAGATCGAGGTGCGTCTCAACCTGCTGTCCAGTGCGATAACGCGCATCGTCTTCCCGGTCAGCATCCACAACGCCGACTATCGACACCAGAGTTTCGGCGACGTGACCGGCGCCTATATCCGGGTCGTCAACGCGTCGACCGATGACGAACTGGTGCGGTACGACCTCACCACCGCCGCCGCGCGGGACACCTCGATGTTGTTCGGTGAACTCTACCGGGATCAGGACGGCTGGCGCTTCCGGGCACTCGGCCAGGGTGGGGTCAGCGGCCTGGCGGCGATCGCCCGCGGCTACGGCCTGGACGTCTGACACGGCCTGGGCATCTCACACGGCTTGAACGTCTGACACCGCCGGGCGCCGGCAGGGGGATGGCGGGCGGCGCGGGCGCCATCCCCGTCGCCGTGGATGTATACCGGGACGGACCGAACCGGCGTGGAAGATCAGCGTGGGATGGACGTGTGCTTGAACTCGTTCAGCTCGGGCCAACCGGTCACCAGGTCGACGATGCGCTCCACCGCACGGATGGAACCCGCCGGGTCGGCACCGAGCGGCGCACGGCTCATCAGCCGGACGAACACGGCCTGGTCACCGGCGACCCAGGTCGGCACGCCCCAAACGGTATGCGAGGCGACGTACTGCTCGTGCTCGGCGCGGACCTTGTCGAGGGCGCCATCGTCAACCCGGGCGAGCACCTCGTCGGCGGGCAGCCCCACCCCCGCGAGCGTCTCCCGGATGACTGTACGGTCCTCCAGGTGACGGCCCTCGTCGTGACGCGCCGCGAACAGTGCCCGGTGCGCGGCGGGGAACAGATCCGGATATTCGTCGCGGACGACGACGCCAGCCCGCAGGGCGAGGATCCCGGAGTCCTGCTCGGGCTTCTCCCAGACGGTGGGTTGTCCCTCCTCCACGTGCGCCTGCCCCAGCGAGAACGGGAGAAAGGTGACGTTCCAGTCGGCACCGGCCGCGAGACCAATCAAAACGTGTTCATGTGCGTTGCGGGCGAACGGGCAACGGTAATCCCAGGTAATCGCGAAGGTGACAGAATTCATGTCGCGGGCAACACCCGGGCCGTCCCCGGTGTTCCAGCCGAGACGCACGGCTGTTCAGGCGCTCCGTTGCCGCCTGCTCCGACGGCTTTCCATCGCGGCTCTCATCGCAGCTGTCCGTGGCCGCTATCCATAGCGGGCGGACCCAGCTTCCACATCATGATGGGGGTTGAAGTGGCGTTGTGGGGACTGTTCGGCGGCTTCGCTGTCGAAGGTCTCGATCTCTACACCACGGTCCGCCGACGGGGCCGGTGGCCCTGGCAGACCGGGAAATCCCAGGAAGCGGGCCCCTGGGCCTACCTGGTTGCCGAACTGGTCCGTCTCGCCATCGGCGCCGGCCTGGCTGCGGCCGCCGGCGCCTCGGGCCAGGTCGACACCGCCTTCGCCGCCCTCGCGGTCGGGGTTGCCGCCCCCCTGGTCGTGGAGCGCCTCGCCCGCGCCGTCCCCCTCGATCCCAGGACAGCCGCCGCGACAGAGCCGGCCGTATCGAACCCCCAGACAGGAGGCTGACCATGCGCGCCGACTCGTTCGCCGGTCAGGTCCTCGCCGTCCTGTCCCGTCGCACGCCTGCCTTCACCCTTCCCGAGGACGAACCGCAGACCTTCCCGGACCGTGCTCGCGCCCTGCTCCTGCGCACGACGACCAAGGTCCCAACCGGTCACGCCGCGACAGTCGAGCCCACCCGAGGGAGCCCGGCACCCCCCAATCCTGAAACGATCAACCTTTCGGACAGCGTCCGGCCCGCCGCATCCCCCGCCCGCCGTCCGGTCTCTGATCATCGCAGGCAGGTGCACCGCACGGCCGCCGCGGTTCTCGCCGTTCTCGCCGTTCTCGTGGCCGCCGGGGTCGGTTCTCTCGCCGTCCGCGAGGGCGATCCGCAGCCGATCACCCCTGGCGGGACGGCCCACCTACTCGGCGCCCCGTTGACCGGCCGCACCGGCGCCGTGACGTCCGTGGCGTTCAGCCCGGGCAGGGGCACCCTCGCGGCCGCCGGCGTCGACGGGACGGTCCAGCTGTGGGACGTCACCAACCCGGCCACCCCTCGTCAGCTCGACCCCCTGCTCACCGGCCGCACCGGCGCCGTGACGTCCGTGGCGTTCAGCCCGAACGGGGGCACCCTCGCCACCGCCGGGGATGACGGAACGTTGCGACTGTGGAACGTCACCGACCCGACCAGCTCGTACCAGCTCCACCCGCTGCTCCCCGGCTACCCCGGCGCCGTGGCATCGGTGGCGTTCAGCCCCGACGGACGGACCCTCGCGACCGGCGGGGCAGCATCCGACGGAATACGGCTGTGGGACGTCACCGACCTGACCAGCCCCCACCAGCTCGGCACACCGTTCGGCATATCGCTCGACGGATCCGCCCCTAAGCTCCCGCCCGCCGTGCTCTCGGTGGTTTTCAGTCCGGACGGACGCACCCTCGCCATCGACGTCCCCGGCGCATGGGTGCAGCTGTGGGACGTCACCCACCCCGCCCGACCCCGCGAGCTCGGCCGGCTACAGGTCTCCGCCGACCGCGCCAAAAGCGCGACATCGGTGGCGTTCAGCCCGGACAATCGCGTCCTCGCCACCGGCAGCGCCGACACCACGGTGCGACTCTGGGACGTCACCGAGCCGACCGACCCCCGCCAGCTCGGCCAGCCGCTCACCGGCCACACCGGCGCCGTGACCTCACTGGCCTTCACCGGCCGCGTCCTCGCCACCGGCAGCGCCGACACCACGGTGCGACTCTGGCAGGTTTCCTGAGGCCCAGCCGGCGACCGGAGGAGGCGGCCTCGGTGGTCGTCCTCCCGGCCATCATCGGGGGCTACGGCGCCGAGGCGGTGTCCAAGGCGGTGTCCGAGGCGGCGGAGGCTGCCGCGGCATCCGGTGGGGCGCCCGGCTGGGTGGATCGATCCCGGCCGGGCCCAGCCCCCGCCGCGCGGCGATCAGGCCGCGCAGGTAGACCACCGCCGCGATAATCACGGTGATGTCGTCGATCAGTCCGATCGGCCCCAGCGGAATCTCCGGGACGGCGTCCACCGGGGAGATGACGTAGGCGAGGCCCGCCAGGGTCGCCACGAGGCCCCGCAGCGGCAGCCGGTACTTCCGGACGACAACCAGCGCGGCCACGGCCAGCGCCAGGATGATCACGACGAGGACCCCGAGGGCGATGAGCAGCCCGGTTCCGACGTTGTCACTCATCGCTGCCCACCACTCATCCCTGCCCACTGTCGTTCATCGCTGTCCGCTCCCGCAAGATCGGCCGGATCCGTCGGCTCATCGTGTCATCACTCGATGGATCGTCACCGATCCCTCGCGATGATCCTCGATCAGGATGCCCACCCGGCGCCATCTCGAACATCGGAACAGCATTTTCATCCGGCGGACGCGTCGGTGGCCGCGCCGGTAGGCTTCGCCCTGTGTCCCGGACGGATTCCCCGGTTTCGCCCGGGCGGCTGCTGGCCGTCAGTGACGTGCATGTCGCCTACCCCGAGAACCGGCGGATGGTGGAGGACATCGCACCCGGATCATCCGGCGACTGGCTGATCCTCGCCGGTGACGTCGCCGAGACGGTCGCCGATATCGAGACGACGTTCAAGCAGCTCAGCGGGCGTTTCGCGAAGGTTGTCTGGGTGCCGGGGAATCACGAGCTGTGGACTCCCAAGCAGGACCCGGTGCAGCTGCGCGGCGAACATCGCTACCGGCATCTCGTGGAGATCGCCCGCGGGCTGGGTGTCGTCACCCCGGAGGATCCCTATCCGGTCTGGGAGGGCACGGGCGGTCCCGTCGTCGTCGCGCCGTTGTTCGTGCTCTACGACTACACCTTTCGTCCCGCCGAAACGGCGACGAAGGAGGAGGCGCTGGCCCTGGCCCGGGAAAGCGGGATCGTGTGCACCGACGAATGGGTGCTGCACCCGGACCCGTATCCCACCATCGACGCCTGGTGCCAGGCCCGGGTCGCGCAGACCCGGGCGCGCCTCGGCGACATCGATCCGACAATGCCAACGGTGCTCGTCAACCACTGGCCACTCGTCCGTCAGCCCACCGCGGTACTGCGGTACCCCACATTCGCGCTGTGGTGCGGCACCACGAGCACGGCCGACTGGCACACGCGGTTCCGGGCCAGCGCGGTCGTCTACGGTCATCTGCACATTCCCCGCACCACCTGGTACGACGACGTCCGCTTCGAGGAGGTCTCGATGGGCTACCCCCGGGAACGCGCGGCGTGGGGCAAGCCATGGTCCGGGCTACGGCAGATCCTGCCCTTCCCCGCACCGCCGGCCCGCCGGGACTGAGCGCGATGCCGGGATCGAGTTCCACGCCGGGATCGAGATTGGCGCCGGGGGCAGGCTCGGCGCCGCCGGGGGCGCCGGCTTCGACGTCAGTAACGGGTAGCGGAGTAAAGAGGGTGGATCCGCGCCTGCTTGCGAGCCTGCTGCCCGCGGCGGCCGTCGCCGTCGAGACATTCGAGGACGATCCCTCGGCCGTGCTGTTCCCCGAGGAGGCCGCGCTGCTGAGCCGCGCGGTCGACAAGAGGCGCCGCGAGTTCACCACCGCCCGGGTATGCGCGCATCGCGCGCTGGAGGGGCTCGGGCTTCCGGCGGCGCCGATCCTGCCCGGTTCCCGCGGCGCACCCGGCTGGCCGGACGGAGTGGTGGGAAGCATCACCCACTGCGCCGGCTACCGGGCGGCCGCGGTGGCCCGGGCGGCGGAGGTCCACACCATCGGCATCGACGCCGAGCCGAACGAACCCACACCCGGCGGGGTGCTGAAGGAGATCACCGTTCCCGCCGAGGAGGGCTGGCTCGCGGCCCTCACCCGCACCCGCCCGGCCGTCTGCTGGGACCGGCTGCTGTTCAGCGCCAAGGAGTCCGTCTACAAGGCGTGGTACCCGCTGGCGGAACGTTGGCTTGGCTTCGGAGACGCCGCCCTCGTGATCCACCCGGGCACCGCACCTATGGGCCCGCCGGCGCCGGGCCCGGCCGCCCGGGGCACCTTCACCGCGAAACTCCTGGTGGCGGGGCCGCGGCTAGCCGGCGGTGAGCTGACCGGCTTCGACGGTCGTTGGCTCTCGGCCCGCGGCCTGCTGGTCACCGCGATCACCGTGCCGCACCTGGACGGCACCCCCGTGACGACGGCATCCCCCCAGACGCACCCTGCCTATCCAGAGGGATAAATCGGGCACGAAAGGCTCTGGAAAGACAAGGAACCGGATCCTGGTCAACCGCCGCCGCACGGACCCGCCGAACGCGACGCTAGGCAGAGTCGTCCACGTCCACGACAATCTCCCCGCCCAGCACGAAGCCTCCGGACAGACGCAGGTCGTCACCGCTCCAGAACCGCCCCGGATCGTACCAGTTCGGATGGCGACCGGACGGCAGCAGGCCCATCGCCTCGTAGGTAACAGCCACGACCTCGGCGCAGTACGCGGTCTCCAGCGCGTACTCGCTCATCATCCGGCGGGGACGCGGAAGCCGGCCACGCAGCCAGCGTGTCGCCAGCCGGGCCGTGGACGGAAACGGCGTGCCGTCGAGCCGTGCGACGGTCCGCAGCACGGCATCCTCCTGCTCGGCGCGGACCGCGGGCTCAAGCTGACGCAGCCAGGCCCGCTGGCCGTAACGGCGCGCCCAGACCTCCACCGCCGCACGCAGGTCGTGCAACTGCACGCCGCGCTGATGCGTGCCCGCCCAGACGTCCGGCAACGATTTCCCCAGCTCGGCGTGCCACATCAGCGGCGGAAGATCGTCAACGACCACCGCCATGCCGACATGGTTCACCGGGCTGTTGGTCGTCGTCTGGATCGCCCGGTCCACCGCCGTGCGGCCGCGGAACAGCCACAGGTCGCCGGTCCGCGTCAGTTCCAGGGCATCGGCCAGGCTGATCCGCGAATCAGGCATGCCGGTAGCATGCCGCAGCCGACGCAAGGGCGCCCTAACCTGGACGGATGAATCGCGCTCGATGGGGAAAGCTGCTCGGCGTGGCCGGACTCGCCGGAGTGGCCGCTACCGGCGTGCTCGTCGCGCGCAGCCAGCGCCGGCGGGTCGCCTACTCCCCCGAGGAGGTCCGCGCCCGCCTGCACGCGCGGCTGGCCGCGTCCGACGCCCCGCAGGCCGACGAGAATGGTTCCACCCTTACCTGATCCTCGGCATCGGGCTCACGGTGCGTTCTCACTCCGGACCCGCCGGACCCGCGCAACCGGCCGCGCGGCGCCGAAAATCGCTGGACGGCACGACTGGGAATGATGAGATCGAGCCATGA
>NZ_CDWTMG010000255.1:0-6707 GCF_977945845.1 Frankia sp. CcMO1 | reverse complement strand
GAGCAGCACGGCGCCGGCGCGGATCGGGCGTCGCGCCGGCCGGGCGGCCCGCAGATGCGCCAGCACCAGCCAGGCGACGCCGAGGAGGGCGGTTGCCTTGACGCTTCCGGCCACGCCGACCAGCGCCGTCGCGGCGGCGCCGAGCGCGGCCTGCCGAGCCGTCGGCGTGCTTTTTCCCTCCGGGCCGGACGCCGGTGCCGAGACGAGCCGTCGGCGATCCACCACCAGCGCCGCCACGAGCAGCGCCGCGGCCGTTGCGTCGAGGTGGGCTCCGCCGATCAGGTGCACGACGACGACCGGATTGGCCGCGACGAGCACCATGACCAGGGCCCGTCGGCCCGGCTCCGGTCCGGCGAGCCGTAGCGTCAGGACGACCATCGCGATCGTTGCGAGGATCGCGACTATCTTGAGCAGCGTGACCGTCCCGGCCGGCCCGCCGCCGAGGGCCGCGGCGCTCTTCTCTACGGCGACCGCGGCACCGCCATAGGGCGCATGGGTGTTCCACCACCGGGGGTCGACGGCCCGGACGAACGCCGAGCCCGAGCCCTCAGCGGTCAGCAGGACGGAGACGCCGTGTGTCGCCGGATCCAGGCCGAGCCTCGCCAGCTCACCCTGAGCGGCGTAGGCGTAGATGTCCCGGCTGAACAGCGGCGGGCCCACCGCGAACGGGAGGCTCCAGACGATCACCGCCGCGAGGGCGGCCCGCGGGGAGGTGCGGCCGGCGATCGTCGCGCGCACAAGCCCGCCCCAGCACAGACACAGAGTGATGATGCCCAGGGCCGCCAAGCCGGCCAAGACACCCCTTGCGGTATCCGACGGGGCCGCCGATGGGAGAATGCCCCACCAGGAGGAAGGGTCGGTCGTGTGCGGATCGCGCGAACCGAGCCGACCCTCGCTCACCATGGCCACGGCCGCGGCGCCGCCACCGGCGAGGACCAGCAGGGTCACCCTGGTCGGGGCCCGGATGCCGGCAGGTCGGGGCCGGCCGCTGCCTGGTCCGGACGGGACGGGCGTGGCCTGACGCCGCCCGCGGGGCAAGCTGTCGGGTGATGACCGGTCGGAGACGGCGGATGGACTGTCGTCGGTGCGTGGGGGGGTCGCGGGTGACAACGCTCGCGACCCCTGGTCCCTCGCCTGACGCCATCTCGGGGGGGCGGGCGGCGTCGACCGCCCCGGCGACGGGTGGGCCCGGGCACCCCGGGTCGGAGCCTCGCGTGGCCACACTGCCCCAGACCCCTTCCATCGCCCTCGAGCCGCCGCGGCACCGCGGACCGTTCGTGCGGGGTGTTCTCGCCGTCGTCGTGGCGGTTCGCCGCTGGCCCTGGATTCTGACCGCCGCGCTCTGCCTGCTGTGCATCGGTCTTGGCATCACCGGTCCGGACACCCCCGCCCAGGAGTACCGGGTCTGGCTGTTCCGGCACGGCGGAGTGGTGCTCTGGGACGATCAGTGGTACGGCGGTCACACCATCCCCGGCTACAGTGTGCTGTTCCCCCCGCTCGGTGCGCTTGTCGGGGTACAGCCGCTCGGCGCGATCTCCTGCGTCGCCTCGACGATGATCGTGACCCGGTTACTCCGCGGTCCTGGCCGGCGGGCCGGGCATGATCTGGTCCTTGTCTGGTTCGCGGTCTCGACGGTGGCGAACCTCGTCGTGGGCCGCATGCCGTTCGCTCTCGGGATGGCCTTCGGTGCGCTGGCGCTGGTCGGCGCGCGGGAACGGCACACGAAGCTGACCTGGATCGGCGCGGTCCTGTCGTCGCTGGCGTCTCCGTTGGCCGGCGGCTTCGTGCTGCTCGTCGGCCTCGCGTTGCTGCCGACGATCGGATGGCGCCGCGCGCTCCCGTTCGTCGGCGCCGGATCCGGCATCATCGTCGCGCTCGCGTTTCCCGAGGACGGGTACCAGCCCTTTCCCGCGGTCACCTTCCTGTCGCTGTTGACCCTCATCGCGGTCGGCCTGCTCATCGTGCCCGGGCACGCCCGGCTCATCCGGCCCATCCGGCACGGCCTGTTGCTCTGGGCGGCCGCGGCAGTGGTCTTCTTCTGCGTGCCCACCCAGGTCGGCGGGAACATCACCCGACCGGCGACGCTGCTCGCCGGCCCCGCCGCGGCGTTGTTGCTCGCCGAACGCCGCCGCGTCCTCGCGGTCGCGGCGATCCCGCTGATCGGCTGGCAGATCGGGCCGGTGCACGGGGCGCTGCTCGTCCACGGCGATCCGTCCGGGTCGAAGGCCTACTACACCGAGCTCCTCGACTACCTCGACCGCGGCGCGCCGGTGCCGGCCGGGCGGGTGGAGATTCCCTTTACTCGGGCCCACTGGGAGGCGCGCTTCGTCGCCCCGTCCGTACCCATGGCCCGCGGCTGGCTGCGCCAGCTCGACAGCAAGTACAACGCGCTGTTTTACGACGGCACACTGAACGCCGAGACCTACCACGAGTGGCTGCTCGCCCGTGGCATCCGCTACGTCGCCCTCCCCGACGTCGAGCTGGATCCCTCCGCGGTCGCCGAGGCCAGGCTGCTGCGGGCCGGTCTGCCCTATCTCGAGCTCGCCTGGCAGAACGCGCACTGGAAGGTGTGGCTCGTCACCGACTCCCCGGGTCTGGTACAGGGACCGGCCTCACTCACCGAACTGGGGGTGAGTTCGGTCGCGGTCGACTTCCACGCGCCCGGGGTCGCCACGGTGCTCGTGCACTACACCCCCTACTGGCAGCTGTCGGGGGGCACGGCGTGCGTCTTCCGGGCGGCCGGGGGCTGGACGGGCATTCTCACCGAGTCGTCCGGACCGGTGCGCCTGTCCGCCCGGCTGTCCGTCGACGGCCTGACCCGCGCCAGCGCCCTGGACTGCCCGGTCGGTCAGCGTGTCTCCTGACCTCTCGGGGTGGCTGTCGGCGGGTGGGTGCCTCAGCCCCTCTAGGACGTCCGGGCGCCGGGCCGGGCGCCGGGTGTCCAGGTGACCGGGTGACCGGACGAACTCACCGGGCGGCGGGTTCGGACACCAGATCCGCGACGACGATGGTGGTGTCGTCCCGGGCACCGGCCAGCAGGGCCGCCTCGACGAGCGCGTCCGCGGCCCGTTCGGGCGGCTCGGGCCCCAGCGCGCTCAGCAGGCCGTCGAGCTGTTCCGGGCTCATCACCTTGGTGATGCCGTCGCTGGCGAGAACGACCCGGTCACCGGCGCGGACCGGCTCGCTGAAGATGTCCGCCTCGATCTCGTCAGCGAGCCCGACGGCGTTGAGCAACGGACCGTTGCGGATCGCGTGCGGCGTGGTCAGTGCCCGCGGCCGTCCCTTGCCGGGCTGCAACCACACCGAGCTGTCACCCACGTGCGCGACGGTGAGGTACTCGCCGGTGCTCTGCTGGCGCCCGAGGATGACGACGTCCAGCGTGCAGGCCATGCCGAGCCAGGCCGGCTCCTCGCGAGCCCGGGTCCGGACCACCCAGTTCGCCCGTTCCACGGCCTTGCGCAGGCCCTCAAGCGGATCCTCGGCGTACTGCGGGCGGAAACCCGCCACCGTGGTGACCGCCAGCGTGGACGCGATCTGGCCGGCAGCCTCGCCACCGACCCCGTCCGATACCGCCAGCAGCCCGTCGACGACGACGAACGCGTCCTCGTTGGGACCGCCGCGTCTGCCCCGGCGGGTGCGCCCCGCGGCGGCGAGTCGCAGCGCGGCGGCCGTCGTCTGCTCCGGCTCGATCGCCATGAGATCGCCCGCCTGCCCCCTCGGGGGAGTGGGCGGAGCCACGGGGATGGTCGTCGCCGTGGGGGAGCTCTCCCACGGCGTGTCCTCAACCGTTCGGGTCGGCTCGGCACCGCGCGGAGCCGGCGCGTGTTCCCCGGCTGGCGGGAGGGGATAGTCGCCGGTCGCCGGGTCGTAGTAGCGGGTGGCATCCGCCCGTTCGTCACCGAAGGCACCGGGCCCGAGGTGCGGCTGACCGGCGGGCGGTGGCGTCCAGCCGGTGGACTCGGGATCGCGGTTGCCTTCACCGCCGCCGACGGAAACCTGCGAGGTCACATCCCCTCCCCATGCCGCGCCTGCGTCCGGGACGCCGCTCGCGCTGTCCGCTGACCTGTCCGCCGCGTTGCCCGTCGCACCGGTTGCCGAGGAGACCGGCGTCGGCTCGGCGAAGCCGGGGACGATCCCGTCGGGCGGGGTGATGTCAGAGCTGTCACGGATCGGCACCGTACCGTATCGGTGGCGCTGATGGTTGAGGCCACGGGAGCGTCGCTGGTTCTCTCCGGGCCGGACGGGTCGGTTGTTGAGGATGACGAAGACCAGCCCACCCACCAGCAGCACCACAATGAGCATGATCGGTACCAGCGGGCTACCCATGGCCTCCGTCCTCGCCGTAGCAATTACGATCACGCTGTAGGACGTGTCGCCAGCCGTCTTCCTTCATACCTAAGGACATCAACTCAGAAGAGACCGGGTATGTGTCGCGACACCGACACAAGTGCTGCGCATTGTTCCAGACTTGGGCGCGGCCGAGTAGGGCCGGCGCCCGGGCGGCCCCGCCGTGAGGCGGGCGCCACGAAGGATGCCTCCGGTGACGCCACGAAGGATGCCTCCGGTGAACGGTGACGGCCCGTGTCGGGGGGCGCGAGACGGTGATTGTTCGCCGCCGCATCAGCGCACCACGGTGATGAAGATTACCAAGGTTAGGCACAACGTCACGGTGAGCACGGCGGTCATGGCGAGCCTGGTGGTTCTGGCGCGCCACGGGAGCAGGCGGCGCCTGAGCGGTGCGGGTCGGCTGATCGCGGCGATCACCTGGCTCTCGACGAAGCCGGGCAGCTCGCTCGCGGCCCGCAGCCGCGGGTCGTCGGGGAGGTAGAGCGCCACCAGTCGGCGCACGACGCGTTCCAGGTCGGCGGGGAAGGGGCGATCTGCCTCCGATCCCCGCACTGTTCGGCGGAAGTACCTCTCCGTCGCTCTGGCCAGCTCCGGATCCGTCAACGGCTCCTCCTCCGGATAGGCGGTTCCCTGGCCCGGGGCACCGTCCCGGCGGATGGCTTCGTGCAGATCCCAGGCGTCGTCCCAGTTCGGAACGTGTCGGACCAGCAGCCCGAAGACACGGGCCGCGTTCAGCTGGCCAAGCCGGCAGGCCCGGAGGAATGCGATCGCCGGATCGGGACCGTCCGGCCAGGTCGGCGAAATGCGGGCGGTGAGCTCCGCACCCAGGACATGTAGATCGTTCTCGAGCGCTCCGGGCGGACCGGGTTCGTGGGACGCGCCGGGCAGGTAGAGGCCGGCGATGCGCCGCACGGTCTGCGTCAGCGGCCCGTCGCCTCGTCCCGACGCGGCCTGGACTGCGATCAACCGATCGAAATACGGGCGGGCACCGGCTCCGAGCACCTCCGCATCAGGGGCCCGCGACGCGGGCTGGCCGGGTGGCCCGACCGGGGAGGCCCCCGCGTAGGCCCCCGCGTAGGCGATGTCATCGCGGATGTCCTCGGCGGTATGCCATCCCGGGGCGTAGAGGACGAGCAGCCGGAACGCATCGGCTCCCCGGGCATGGGTTTCGCGCAGCAGGCGCACGACTTTCGCTGCGGCCGACTCAGGGGGCCACTGCGACCCGCCACCCGTCGGCGCGGCGCCTGTTACCACTTCGTCTGCCAGGGCTCTGGCGAACTCGAAGCCCTCGGGCAGGCCGAACAGGTCGAAGAGGGCCCGCAGCGTCTGATGGATCAGATCGATGTGGCGCCCGGCCCAGACGGCGGGGTCTACCGCGGCCGCCGCCGGGATCGCGAGCGCGGCGAGCCCCGCGACCAGCCGGGTCAACATCTCCACGACCTCGCGCTGCATCGTCGTCACCGCGCGGTGCACCGCGTCGACGTAGGCAGCGCGGTCATGGTCGCTCTGGTAGGCGTCCGGGGCCAGCCGTCGAGTGATGGCCTGAGTGACGTCGCTCGCCGCGCGGGCCAGGACATCGGTACGGCGGCCGGGTGGGCGTGGGGCGACCGCTCCGAGGGGAGAGCGGGCGGGCTCGCCGCGCTGCGGCAGGTTGCAGTGCAGCAGGTCACGTAGCGCGGCGAGCTCGCGGAGGTCGGTGGGTGACTCGAGCGGATCGACGAGAGGGTCGTACGCCGCGTCGCTGAGGGAGATGCCCAGCGGGACGCCCAAGGCGGCGAGCAGCCGGTCGACCGGGTGCAGACGATCGTCCCAGTACGACCACTCCTGCCGATACGCCTCCGCGACGTTCCGGATGACGGCGTTCCCCGCGTCCCGTTCCAGCCGTTCCAGGTGCCGCCGTCCCCCTGGGCCCGGATCGGTTGGCTGCGCGGTGGCCGATTCCGGTGTGGCGGGTGGTGGCGTGGCGGGTGGTGGTGTGGCGGGTCGGGGGACGCGGCACACGGTGACGGCGAGCCGGGTGGGGGCGGGTCGGGAAGTACCGGTAGGCGACGCCGACAGGTGGTCCGGCCGGGCGGCGCGCAGCGCCTCGGCGGTCTCCGTGGCCAGCCGGATCGCGTTGTCGCGCGCGGAGGTCATCCGATATCCCGAGAAGATCGACTCCAGGGCGGCCGCGAGCAGTGGGACTGCCTGGCGCAGTGGCTCGTCGCGGTGCAGTGGTCCTTCCCGCTGCAGTGGCTCGTCGCGGATCTGTGCGGGCGAAGGAACCCGCAATGCGGCGAGTTCGTCCGCGAGGGCGGAGATCGTTCCTTCGACTTGGCGCTGCTCCTCGGCGACCGCGTTGGAGATCTCGTCGATCATCC
>NZ_CDWTMG010000254.1:0-6712 GCF_977945845.1 Frankia sp. CcMO1 | reverse complement strand
AACCAGCGGCTACGAACACGCTGCGCAACCACCCGCCGAGCCCGCAGATGCCTCAAACCCGCTTAACTTCGAAGAGCCGCTTTACCCCGACTCGGGGGTGCTCGTGCCCTTCTCCGCCGCGCGAGCCGGCCTCGACGCCCGGATCGGGCTGGCCAACGAGCGTGGCGGGGTACACGGCCGGAAAATCGTGTACGATTGGCGAGACGATCAGGGAACCGCCGAGGCGAATGCCATCGGCGTGCGGGAACTGGTCGAGGAGAGGAAGGTCTTCGGCCTCCTTGAGTTCACCCTGGCGGCGAGTGGCAGCGCGTCGTACCTCGCCGAGCAGAATATTCCGGTGGCCGGCGTGGCGGCTGAGGAAGTCTGGTCGAAGTACCGGAACATGTTCTCGTCGTTCTACATCACCGGATCCGCCATCGACACATACGGCAGGCTCGTCCAGTCACGTGGGGGAACCAGGGCCGTTCTGCTCAGGACCGCCCTGTCGGCCGGGATCGCGGACACCGGAAGCAAGATCGTGCAGAGCGTGCAGTCAGTCGGCATCCCGGTCGTCGACGAGGTGAGCTACACGGCGAACGCCGACAGCCCGGCGGCGATCGCCCAACGGATCGTCGCGGCTCGCGCCGATACCCTCCTCACCGTGGTCGACGCCCATGAACTCCCCGCCGTGCTGAACGCGATCCGCGCCGCCGGTGGGAATCCCACGGTGATCCTTGCCGCCAGCGGCTACGATGGCCGACTGCTGCGTGATGCGGGCGCCGCCGTTGCCGGCGTCACGGTCCCGGTTTTCCACCGGCCCTTCGAGGCCGGCGGCCCTCCCATCACGAGCTACATCGACGCGATGCGGCGCTACGCCCCCCCAGCGGGAGGACCCGGAGCAGGAGATCACGATGATGGCCTACATCAACACCGACCTGTTCCTGCGCGGTCTGGAGGAGGCCGGGGACTGCCCCACCCGGCAGGGTTTCGTCGACGGACTGCGGTCGGTGACGAACTACGATGCCGGCGGCCTGATCCAGCCGATCGACCTCAGGAACAGTCTGGGCCGGCAGAGCACCTGCCTGGCCTTCGTCCAGGTCAACAATGCCGGTACGGCCTTCGGCGTCGTGGCGGAGAACCTGTGTGGCAAGGAAATCATGGCCGGTCGGGCCGCCTCGTGACCCGGGCCGGCCGGGCCCTGATCTGACGCGTCCCCGCCGCCGGGCGATGCGGGCGAACGCCGCGGCCCGGCCGCCGCCGCGGCGGCGGCGAGCAGGCAGCAGGCACCGGCTCCCGCCAGGGCCATCCAGGGGACCCAGCCACCCGGAGGATTCCACTGCGACGAGCCCAGGAACCAGGCCGGTCCATAGATGCCCACGGCGCTGCGGTGCCAGTCTGTCCACAGGCCGACGGTATGCACCGCGACCACCGCCATGACGGCGACGGCGGGCCCCGCCCGGCGCAGGGCCGCGGGGATGCGCGCGGCCCGCCGGGTCAGGATCTCCCCGGCCGCCAAGGGCACCAGCACCGCGATCGGCAGCAGGTACCGCCCGTAAACCGGGAAGCGCGTCTGCCGCAGGACCAGCACGTCGAGCGCCACCGCCACCGCCACCACGCCGATCAGCACCGCGCCGAGGCGGACCTGCTGCCGCCAGGTTCCCACGACGAACGCCGCGCCGAGCAGGCACGCGCCCCATGTCCAGTAGGCGAACGAGGGCATCCGCAGGCTCGCCCAGCCGAACACCCCGACCCACTGCCGTGCCCAGGCGGGCGCGTCGGACGACAGCTGCCGCAGCCCCTGTTCCGCGAGCTCACGGCTTATCCCCGGGTGCGGCTGCACGCGCTTCTCCCAGGCCGCGGTCGCGACGACCCCGGCCACGGAGAGGGCGACCCACGGAACCGAGAGCCACCCGACCAGCCGGTGCCGCCGGGTCCCCTCCGCTGGCCGGGTCCCTTCTGCTGGCCGGGTCTCTTCTGCTGGCCGGGGCTGCTCGACTGGCCAGGGCTGCTCGACGGCGGGTACCGCATCGACGGCCCGCGCCCGCGCGCGGGGGCCGCGAGACCGACGGCGATCACCGGGGTGAGCAGCACCCACAGGGGGCCGGACGGCCGGGACAACGCCACCAGCGCGGCGACGAGGCCGAGGACGGGCCAGATCCACCTCGGCGGCGCGCCCGGTCGACCGAGCCGCAGCGCCAGGGTGAACAACGCGGTCGCGCCCGCGATCTCCATCCCGTTCGTGCCGAGGACGGAACCCAGGAACAACGCCATCGGCGAGACCGCCAGCAGCACGCCGCCGACCGAGAGCAGTCCGGCGCGGGAATCCCAGGAGGCGAAGATGATGATCGCCAACAGTGTCACCACGATGGCAGCCGAGGTCGCCCGCCCGGCGTAGAGCGCGCCGTCCGCCGTGTGCGTGCGGGTCATCACGGCACCCTCGACCGCGTAGAGATAGGGCTCATAGGTGCCCACGTAACTGAGGGCCCGCGTCGCCGCCGGCCGGGAGTGCGGACGGTCGAGGCACGCGACGGACAGCCAGTCGCGGAAGAGGTCGCAGGGGAACCCCGCCGCGCCGGGGTTGAGCCCGGCGGGCAGGGCGAAGACGCGGCTGTTGCGATTGATCCAGTCGATCCGTTCGGTGCGGCCCGGTCCGTTGCCGAACGACGGATGTGCCAGCCGGCCGGGTGTTCCCGTCCATTGCCCGGTGCCCGCGCCGACCGCCTTCACGAAGTGGGCGGGCTCGTCGGGGCCGAACCCCGGCGGGTTGGTGCCGACCCAGGCGGCGACGAGCAGGAGGAACCCCGCGACGAGAAGCCGGGGAGGTAGCCGGGACGCACCCGGGGACCGGCCGGCCGTGCCACGCAGCCGGCCCCGCCGACCACTTCGGCCCAGCCGACCCGGCCAGCCCCGCCGGCCACTCCGGTGAGGCGCGGCACTGCCGGGAGTGTCCGTCGTCGAACGGCACTCCGGTACACCGGCCATGACTCCCCTGCCGCGCCCCGACGCCCGATGGTTCCCTCACCCCATCGCATCCTGTCGCGCCTATCTAACTCCACTGCATGATTGGCGGATTGGCGGGACCGGGCCGGTCTTCCGCGGGTCGCCACCAGGACCCGCCGGTTGGGCTTCACCGGCACGCCGGCCTACGCTCCCGATCCCCGCCGGGTCGTCCGGGTGGGTGTGACAGCCTGAGTTGGTCCCACATGGGGGCCTGTCCTGCGTCGTGACCTGCGATGCGTCGGGGCACCCATGATGCGTCGGGCATCTACTATGACCGGATGGTTGCGAGGCCGGAGGACGGTGTGAGCTGTCAGGCGCTGACTCCGGTCTTCGCGCTGCTGGGGAAGCGGTGGAGCGGTCTGATCATCAGTACGCTGATGGCCGGCCCGGCGAGGTTCTCCGAGATAGCGAAGCTGGTGCCGGGGGTGAGCGAGCGGATGCTGTCGGGCCGTCTCACCGAACTCGTCCAGGCCGGCCTCGTGGAGCGTGAGGTTCTCGAGGGGCCGCCGGTGGCAACGCGTTATCGGCTCACCCCGCGGGGCGAGGGGCTGCGGACGGCGCTGCACGAGCTGGAGGTATGGGCGCAGGAGTATCTCGTCGCGCGCGGGGAGCCGCCGTTTCCCAGGACTCCTTGACCGGGGCTTGCTGACCGGGGCTTGCCGGGCCGGTACCCGCCGGGCTGGTACTTGTCGGGCCGGTGGAGGTGCCCACGGTCCGTCGCGAGCCCGGATGATCTCGGGGCGCGGGCTCGCGACGGCGCGGGACCGGTTGGGGAGCCGGGTTGATCAGGGGGCGATGAACTGCAGGTCGAGCTCGATCTTGACCTTGTCGGAGAGGGCGAGCCTGCCGGCACCGAGCGGCAGGTTGAAGGTGATGCCATAGTCGCCGCGGCGGATCTCCGTCGTCGCGGCGAAGCCGGACCGGACGCGGCCGTCTACGGGGTGAGTGTCGACCCCGTAGAACTCGACCGCCAGGGTGACGGGTCTGGTCACTCCGTTGATCGAAAGATCGCCGGCGAGTTCGTACTCCTCGTCGCTGCCCGTGACGGACGTCGAGGTGAACGTGATGGACGGGTGGGACGCGAGGTCGAAGAAGTCGGCGGAACGCAGGTGCGCGTCCCGGTCGGGCTGGTTGGTGTTGATCGAGGCCAGGTCGATCTCGGCGCCGACGGACACCGACTCCAGGGTGTCGCCGACCGACAGCGTCGCGGAGAACGTGTCGAAGCGCCCGCGGACGTTGGTGACGCCGAGATGGCGGACCTGGAAGTTCACGCCCGAGTGCGCGGGGTCGAGCGTCCAGGTACCGGCGGCCAGGGGCAGCGGAGCGATGTCGGACGGGGATGGCGCGGTCATGGGACCTCCAGGTCGATGATCGACGGATGGGGCGGTGGCCGTTGCGGCTGCAACGGTACCCCTACAAAACATTAGTAGCTAACGAAAGACAAGGGGTAGTGGGGTCCTGGACCGCTGCCGGTTCAATGCTGGTGCTGGTGCCGGTCCTCATGGGGGTGTCAGTCATGCCGCGTAGGCGGAGTGAGGCTTTCGAGGCAGCGGCCGGGGTGCGCGTGGCCGGAGCCGCCGGTGGGGGAGCGGTCGGTGGCGGAGTTCTGTGAAAACGGCGCGAAGGCGGTGGCGGAGGAGGCGACGCGGGCCCGGGTGGGCCGGGAGTTCTTCGCCGCGCATCCGCTGGCGGATCTCGCGGGTCGGTCCAGGCGCTGGCTGGGGAGCCGGGGTCGGATCATCGAGCCGATGTTCAAGGCGCCGGGTGCAGACCGGCACGCGCCGATCGGCTGGGACGAGGCATTCGGGATCATCGCGGGGGAGCTGAACGCGCTGGACAGTCCGGATGAGGCGGTGTTCTACACATCGGGTCGGACGAGTAACGAGGCGGCGTTCGTCTGGCAGCTGTTCGCGCGGATGGTGGGGACGAACAACCTGCCGGACTGTTCGAACATGTGTCACGAGTCGTCGGGGGCGGCGCTGTCGGCGACGATCGGGATCGCTCCAGCCTGCTCGGGCGGGGCACGACCCTGGCGGATCAGTTCCTGCAGATCCGGGTGAACGGGGACCCGGCGTTGTTCCAGGCGCTGACGGTCAACACCTGCGAGGTGCTGCGGGTCCCGCCGGGACACCTGCTGCTGCAGGCTGTCCGTCCCCACGACCAGTACAACACGACGATCTACGGCATGGACGACCGGTACCGCGGGGTGCGCCGCGGCCGGCGCGTCGTGTTCGTCCACCCGGACGACCCCGACGAGCTCGGTATCGCCGACGGCACCCACGTCGACCTCGTGCGCCCACTCGAAACCCCGGCGCAGGGTGTGTCCCGACGGCTGGTCTGCTGGTCTGCGTCGTGCGAGACCGGGTTCTTGACGGCGGTTGCCGGGAGGATACGGCGCTCCCAGCCGAACAGGTAGAGCAGGATGGAGACGAAGGTGAACTTGAAAAGTTCGAAACCCTGTGCGGAGTTGATGAGGGAAGCGACCAGGAAGGGTATGAAGAGGGCGGCCGATGCCGGCCGTCCGGCCAGCCGCAGCAGGATCAGGAAGACCGCTGCCAGAAGAGCGCACGCGCCGATCCGACCGAAATCGAACAGCCAGGCCACGTAGAGGGAGTTGGCCGCGTAGTTCCGGCCGTCACCGTATTTCTTGGCGAGATAGACGGAGTTCGAGTTCGGGCCGTAGCCGATGTTCGGATGACCGTTCTGCCGGGCCTCGGCCATGACGATCCGCGCGCTCGTGTAACGGCCGTTGGCGGTGGCGGGTGCTGTGTCATTGCCCAGCGCGCCGAGTCCGGCGACGAGCCGGCCGAACGCGACCGTCAGGCCGTTGTTGCTGGTCAGGTAGCCGGCCGGGGGCGAGGACGATCGTCCGGCGGCCCCGGGCAGCCACCGCTCGAACCCCGTTGAGATAACAGAAGGCCAGGCTGATAGAGGCGGTGAGCAGGACCGTGGGTGATTTGGTCAGCAGACCGGCGAGGACGACGAGTGCCAGGTTTCGCCACGACCTGCGCCGGACCGCCAGCAGGATCAGCATGGAGATGACCGGGGCCCAGGACGAGGGCTCGGCCAGCAGCCCGCGCAGCCGGGGCGTGCCGCCGGCGCCGGAGTCTACCCACACCGGCGCCGGTAGGACGGCGGCGACGGCATAGCCGGCCAGAGCGATCCACACGCAGCCCAGTGACATCCGCCAGAAGACGTGTTCGAGGTGGCGGCGATCGAAGAAGAATGCCGCGAAGACGGCGATTGAGGCGTAGAAGACGCCGAACCGCAGGCTTGCCGCGAGGTATTCGGCCGCGCGGTCCGGGGCCACCGGGGCCACCGGGGCAAGGGAGTAGAAGCACATGACCGTCGCGATGAAAAGTACGGCCAACAGGCTGCGCAGCGCGTTCAAACACCCAGATCGCCAGCCGGGCGGCCGGCCCGATCAGCTCGTTCTGCTGCGTCTGCTCCGCGGTTTTGGGGCGGTGTCCAACATCCCGGGGGAGCCGGCGGAGGTCGGATCGGGGGCAATCGTGACCGATCTCATCGCCGGCACCGTGGATTTCCCCCAAGGGGCATAGACGCCGTGATTTTCCCGAAGCCAATGTGGAGCATGCTAGCAGCCACCGGAGCGCTTTCTCCCGGCATCCCTCGGCGGTGGGCGCGGGTGTCGCCACGGCGACCCTTTCCGGGGATCGACTGCCTATAACCGGTCCTTCGCGGGCGACGCACGCGTTCAGGAGTCGAAATGAAA
>NZ_CDWTMG010000253.1:0-6712 GCF_977945845.1 Frankia sp. CcMO1 | reverse complement strand
AGGCGCATCTGGTCGGGGACGTCGGGGACGTGCATCTGTCCTGGCTCGCCGGCGTGGGCACGATCGGCATCTCGGCCGGCGCCTCGGCCCCGCCGTCCCTCGTCGACGAGCTCCTGACCGCGTTGTCGGGTCTCGGCGCGACGGACGTCTCGGTGCGTTCCGTCGGTACCGAGACGCTGGCCTTCCACCTGCCCAAGGAACTGCGCCAACCGGCCCCGGCGCCCGTTCCAGGGCCATAGTGCGCCCGGCCCCCGGGCGGTCCCGAGGCGCGGCCCGGAGGGCGAAGCCGGTGGCGTCGCCCGGGCGGCGCGGTGGGGCTGGGTTCAGCGGGATGCGGCGCCGCGATCGGCCTCAGGCGGCCGGGCCGGTGCGGCGTGCCGCTCGCCCCACCGGCGCAGGGCCAGCAGGACCGGTGCCAGATCCCGGCCGGAGGACGTCAGCCGGTACTCGTGCCGGGACCGGGCGCCCGCCTCCTGGTATGGCTGACGCTCCAGCACCCCCGCGCGCTCCAGCGCCCGCAGCCGCTCGGCCAGTACGGCTCGGGGCGCCCCGGTGCCGGCCCGGATGCCCTCGAAGCGGTGGACCCCCAGTGTGATCTCCCGGATGACCAGCAGGGACCAGCGCTCACCCACGACCTCCAGCGTCCGCGCGATCGGACAGGCCCGCGGGCCGTCGGACGATTCCTGCATCGGTACATCCTACCGATACTGGGTGCGTATCCTGAATGCAGCCGGTCTAGGCTGCGGGCATGACCACGACTGAGCCCGAATCCGCGCGACCCGAATCCGCCTCAGACCGCTCGCACGACCCGGCTGCCTGGGGCGAGCCGCGGAGCAAGACGATCACCTGGCACGACCCGCTGCCTGTCGCCGCGGCGGCGGCGTCGCTGAGCGGGCTGGAGTTCCTGTCCGCGATGCGTGACGGGCGCATTCCGCCGCCCCCGATCTCCCGTCTGTTCGACTTCCGGCCAATCGAGGTCACGCCGGGAGACGTTGTCTTCACCTGTCTGCCGGACGAGTCGGCCTACAACCCGATCGGCCTCGTCCACGGTGGCCTGGTCTGCACGATCCTGGACACCGCGACCGCCTGCGCGGTGCACTCCACGCTGGCGGTCGCGGTGGCGTATACCTCCATCGAGATCAAGGTTAATTACCTGCGGCCGGTGCGCATTGTCGACGGCCGGCCGAGCCGACTTACCGCGCACGGCTGGGTGACCAGGCCGGGACGGCGGGTGGCTTTCGCCGAGGGGGACGTCCGGGATGACCAGGGCAAGGTCGTGGCCACCGCCAGCAGCACCTGTCTGATCATGGGTGGGGCGGCCTGATCCCATGGCCTGATTCCGCGGCCTGACCGGAGACCCGATTCCCCGGCCTGACCGGCGGCCCGGCCCGACGCTCGGCCGGGCCGGATGCGAGCACGGGCGCGTCGTCGGGCGGCTGGCCCGACATCGTCCATGGACTGTCCCGAACTCGCGTCCGTGCTGTCCCGGCCTTGTCTTCCCGGTGTCCGCAACTCGGCGGGGTCGGCTAACGGACACCCTTGTGGGGCAGTTCATCGGACGATCCACATGCAGTCTGTACGTACACGCTGTATGGTCAATGCAGAGATCATCGCTCATCCACTGGTGACCTAACGAGAGGGGGCCAGCCGTGGCGGTCGAGTGGCGGTACCAGCTCCGGATTGGGACCTACCTGGCGAAGCAGAAGCTGCTTCGTCGCAAGCACTTCCCGCTCGTACTGGAGCTGGAGCCGCTGTTTGCCTGCAACCTGTCCTGCACTGGATGTGGCAAGATCCAGCACCCGGCGTCCGTCCTCAAGCAGCGGATGAGCGTCGACGACGCCTTGGCTGCGGTGGAGGAATGCGGCGCTCCGGTGGTCGCGATCGCGGGCGGCGAGCCGCTGATGCACCCGCAGATCCACGAGATCGTGAACCAGCTGGTCAAGCGCAAGAAGTTCGTGATCCTCTGCACGAACGGGCTGCTGCTCCAGAAGAAGCTCAAGAACTTCACCCCGTCGCCGTACTTCACCTTCGTCCTGCACATCGACGGTCTGCGTGAGCGGCACGACGCGGTGGTGGAGAAGGAGGGCACGTTCGACGAGTGCGTCCGCGCCTTCCACGCGGCGAAGGCCGCGGGCTTCCGGGTCGGGTCCAACTCGACGTTCTTCAACAACGACAGCCCGCAGGACGTCATCGACATCCTGACGTTCCTCAACGACGACCTCAAGGTCGACCAGATCCAGCTCTCACCCGGCTATGCCTACGAGAAGGCGCCCGACCAGGAGCACTTCCTGGGGGTCCAGGAGACCCGCGAGATGTTCTCGAAGGTCTTCGCGGACGGCCGGCGCAAGAAGTTCCGGCTCAACCACTCGCCGGTCTTCCTGGACTTCCTGGAGGGTAAGAGGGAGCTCAGCTGCACCGCGTGGGGCATCCCGAGCTACTCGCTCTTCGGCTGGCAGAAGCCCTGCTACCTGATGAGCGACGGGTACGTCTCGTCCTACAAGGAGCTCGTCGAGACCACCGACTGGGACGCCTACGGTCGTGGCAAGGACCCGCGGTGCGCGAACTGCATGGCGCACTGCGGCTATGAGACCTCCGCGGTGCTGGCCACCATGGGTTCCCTCAAGGAGTCCATCCGGGCGGCCCGCAGCGTCTGAGCTGGCCCATCGTGGTCTGAGCCGGCTCACGGCGCCACCGTCACCGTCAGATGACGTCGTCCGGCACAGACGGCGACCGCCCCGGCCGGGTGACCCCGGTCGGGGCGGTCGCCGTCTGTGCCGCCCCGGCCCGCACCGGCGGGAGCAGGGTTTCGCTGGCGTCGACGATGCCAGCCGGCTTTAGCCGGCAGTCCCGCGGGAGCCGGCGCCGCCGTCGGCACTGACCGGCGGCTGCTCGGCGAGATCGCCACCGCGGCCGAGTCCGCGCAGCAGCCGGTCGAGCACGGTGCCGACCTCGAGGCGGGCGGTGTCCGGGTCCGCGGCGCCGGCGGTGTAGATGCTCGCCTCCGACAGCAGGGCGGCGACCAGCCTGGTCAGCGGGACCACCGGCAGCGGGTCGATGCGGTCCTCGGCCATCGCGCGCTCCAGCCACTCCGAGAGCAGCCGGTAGCCGTGCTTCTCGACGAGCGCATCCCAGGCGTCGTTGCCCAGCACGGCCGGACCGTCGACGAGGACGATGCGCTGGAAGTCGCTGTCCGCGGTGGAGATGTCGAGCAGGGACTGGAACCCGGACCGGAGCTGCGTCCAGGCGTCGCTGGGAAGCTCCGCGTCCCGGGCAAGTTCACCAGCGACGAGCTGTTCGGCCACCTCCGTCGCGACCTGTTCCATCACGGTGCGAAACAGCGCGGCCTTGTCGCGGAAGTGGTGGTAGAGCGCGCCACGGGTGACCTGCGCGTCGGCGACGATCTCCTCGGTGCCAGTGGAGGCGAACCCCTGTTCGGCGAACCGACGGCGGGCGGCGGAGATCAAGGCCTGACGGGTGTCAGCCGTCTGCGCGGTACGACGGCTTCGTGTCACCCCTTGATTATGGTGTAGCCGAGGCCGTTGTACCCACTACCGTCCCGGCACGAGCGGGCCTGGTCGTGACGAACCTGCTCCGATGAACCCGCAACCGCCAACGGACACCGATCCGTGGCTGTCGTCTCGCCCTCTGGGCGCGCCCTCGCCAGCCGTTCGTCGCGCACCGCCGATCACTTTTCGTTTTCAACTTGTTGCCGTCGGGTATCTCCGATCACCGCCGCCGATCGTGAGGTGACGGGAGGTGATCATCGTTTCCGCGGGGCGTGGTGGGCACCATCGTCGATGCTCATGTCGGCTACCCCACCGCCGGCCGGAGGCCCGGGATTTCAGGGTGGCGGCAGGAGCGTTTCGGGGGGGAGATCTCCGTACCGGCTCGGCCAGACCGGGACGGAAGCCTTGTGACCCCGCATTACCCGGGACGCCCGCACGCCCTTGAGGGGCCCGTGGCAGTATCACTTTCTGTGACAGTGCTGCTGTGGGTCGCCGTTGCCTCTCTGCTCGCTTGGCTCTACCTGACCGTCGGCCATGGGTTCTTCTGGCGGACCGATCAGCGCCTGCCATCCCGGCAGGCGCCGGCCGCTTGGCCCAGTGTGGCGATCGTCGTGCCGGCTCGGGACGAGGCCGACGTGCTTCCCGTGACGTTTCCGACGCTGCTTGCCCAGGACTACCCCGGTCGTGCCCGGCTGATCCTGGTGGACGACGGTTCCACCGACGGGACCACGGAGGTTGCCCGGGACCTGGCAGAACAGGCCGCTGCGCGCGGCGAGACCAACGTGACGCCGGCCATGACCACATCCACCGAACCCCCCGCCGGTTGGACCGGGAAGCTGTGGGCGCTGCGGCGGGGCATCGAGTGCGCTGGCGACGTCGACTTCCTGCTCCTCACCGACGCGGACATCTCCCATCGCCCGGGATCGCTGACTGCGCTTGTCGCGTCGGCGACCTCCCAGAAGCTGGACATGGTGTCGCAGATGGCCGTGCTGCGGGTGCAGACCGGCTGGGAGCGTCTGATCGTCCCGGCCTTCGTGCACTTCTTCGCGATGCTGTACCCGTTCCGGTGGTCGAACCGGCCGGGTTCGCGGGTGGCCGCTGCGGCCGGCGGATGTTCCCTGATCCGCCGGGAGGCCCTTGCGGCGGCCGGTGGACTGGCGGAGGTGCGCGGCGCCGTCATCGACGACGTGGCGATCGCGCGGATCATCAATCGCTCGGGTGGGCGGACGTGGCTCGGACTCGCAGAGCAGGTCCACAGCCAGCGCCCGTATCCGCGGCTCGCGGATCTGTGGAAGATGGTGTCCCGCAGCGCCTATGCGCAGTTGCGGCACTCCCCGTCGCTGTTGGTCGGGACCGTGTTGGGACTGAGCCTGGTCTTCGTCATCCCGGTGGTCGCGACCATCGTAGGCATCGTGACCGGCGACGTCGCCACGGCTCTCGTCGGCGGGATCACCTGGTTGATCATGACTGTCACCTATCTGCCGATGACCCGCTACTATCGTCAGCCGCTGCCGCTGGCCCTGCTGCTCCCCGGAGTGGCCGTGCTGTACCTCGCGATGACGGTGGACTCGGCGCGGCTCAAGCGGGCCGGGCGGGGAGCGGCCTGGAAGGGGCGTACCTACCAGGATCACGGTGCCCCGGCTGCCGCCGCCCGCGAGTATCCGAATGGCCCGGGTGAGCGGCGTGAGGGCTCGGTGGCCGGGCCGGCCGGCTCCCCGGGCATGCCGGCACCGGTAGCCGTGCCACCGTACCCGGACGGCGTTGCCACCGTCGCCTCCGCCGGCTCATCGGCTTTGTCATCCGCCTCGTCCACGGTGCCCGCAACACCCCTGGTGATGGCGACATCCTCGGCGGTCCCCGCGCCGGCCGTGGCGCCGGCTTCCCCCACGCCCACGCCCACCCCTACGCCCACGCCGCGCCCCTCCACGGCATCGTCATCGGCCTCGCCGCCGGCCCGGGGCGGATCGACCGATCAGCCCCGGACCTAACTGGTGGTCCCGATGCATGGAGGAGATGAACCATGGGGAGGTTCGGAGACGGTCGACGAGTAGGACGGGGGCGAGGGTGCGTGAGGCCGCCATGATGGTTATCTACGAACCGTACCGTTCGGTTCGAAGTTGTCAAGGGTAGGGTCCGTCGCGTGAGCGAGTCATCCATCCCGGCCGGGACGGCCGAACAGGACCGGCTGGCGGTCACCGGGGCCGGTGGCACGGCTGGCGACGCGGCCGGCGGCACCGCGGGTGGCACGGCCGAATCACGGCCGGCGACGCGCGGCGATGCCCGGCGCGCGGCGATCCTCGACGCGACACTGGCTCTTCTCGCCGAGCAGGGTTACGACAAGCTGTCGACCCGCGCGGTGTCGGCCCGGGCGAAGGCATCGCAGGAGACGCTGTACGCCCACTTCGGCGATCGGCGTGGCCTGCTCGCGGCACTCGTCTCCCAGGAGGCGGAAGCTACGAACGCCGCTCTTCGACAAGCCTTGGCCAACGCCGGCGGCGGACCGGTGCGACCGGTGCTCGCCGCGGCGCTGACCGAGCTGCTTGCGCTGCTCACCAGCGCCCGTTCGGTCACCATCAACCGGGTCGCCATCGCCGCGCTGCCCGCTGACCCGGATCCCGCGGAGGCTCTCGTCGCCTGGGGTCGGCGTACCACTGGTCCCCTCTTCGAAGCCCTGCTGAGGCGAGGCGTCGCCCGTGGTGAGCTCGCGTTCGATGATGCCGCCGAAGCGTTCGAGGTGCTCTTCGGCCTCACCATCCGCGACAGTCAGATCGCCGCCCTGCTGGGTCGGCCTCCGGCCTGGACCGACAGTAACCGCCGGGCCCGCGCGGAACAGGCGGTCGCGCTGTTCTATCGGCTCTACGGCACCGCCGTCCGCGTCTGACCGCCTGCCCGGGTCAGACCGTGGCAGGAGCCGGCCCTCGTTCCAGGCGATGGCGGAGAGTGACCGCATCCTCGGCGAGCGCGGAGATGAGATAGCCCGGACCGGCCAGGGGAAGCAGTGCCACCCCGTCCGCGACGGCCGCCTGCGCGCCGGACCCCGCCCTCTCCGCCGGCACGGATTCCCGCCGGGCCGCCGGAGAGCCCACCGGATCGGGCCCCGCGACGAGGAGCGACCCGACGGCACGAGCCGAGCCGAGGAGGGCTGGTCCGGTCAGGCCAGGTATCTCGGGACCGAGGACGAGATCCTGGCGCAGTAGGAGGCCAGT
>NZ_CDWTMG010000252.1:0-6750 GCF_977945845.1 Frankia sp. CcMO1 | reverse complement strand
TCAACGCATCGAAACCCCATGTGCGGAAGACAGATCTAGGGGACGTAATGAAGTAACAAATACGTGATCGAGAGCATCATCGCAGGTCACAGGCCTGTGGAGGGTTCGAAACGCGCAAGTTATTTCATTTCGACTCCCTAGGGGTGCAGTGACATAATTCGAACATCTCGTGTGGGTGTAATTTTGCGGCTTCCAGCAACATCCCCGGTGCCATGTGTTATGCGAGGGCGTTCCCGTCGAATGTATGTTCATTGGTTGGGAAGTCCGTCCGCGAGGTCGAGAACGATCACAATGATGATCAGGAGGAGTATCCAGCGGAAGAAGCCGATACGACTCCAGACCTCGCGCGCGATGCTCCGGCCCGCCCGGCCGCCGAGCACCAGCAGTGCGAACAGCGCCCCGCCGACAGTGACGAGGAAGATCCCGGCATTGCTGTGGTCCACGGTCAAGACGATCGCACGCCGACCCCGGGGATCCCCGGGGGTCCCCGGAGAGCGTTTCTGTTCGGGTTGCGACCGAAGGTGACTGACCGTTCTCGCAGTCATCCTCCCCGTGCTCGCCGTCGGGCCGGTCGGGGTTGCGCTGATCGGCCTGGTACTGATCGGCCTAGTGCTGATCAGCGTGGTCACGTCGAGGCTCTCCCGTGTGCTACTGAAGGTCGATGGAACGTGTAGTGTAGGCCGTGTGGGAATCGACGCTTACCCACCGCCAGACCAACATGCACTGTCAGGTCAGCGTGCCCAGGCGGGATGAAGGCACTCCCTTTCCCTGCCCGCCAAATCGCCGGTCGGCGCGCATCGGAGCGTGCTCGTCCCTACCGTGTTCCGGATGTCGACGGCACTCCTGACCGATCACTATGAGTTGACCATGTTGCGCGCGGCGCTCCGGTCCGGCGCGGCGGATCGTCGTGTGGTCTTCGAAGTCTTCACCCGATCATTGCCGCCGGGTCGCCGTTTTGGTGTGTTCGCTGGCACCGGCCGGCTGCTCGATGCGCTGGCGGACTTCCGGTTCGGGCCGCCCGAGCTAGCCGCTCTGTGGGCCGCCGATGTCATCGACGAGGTCACGGCACAGTGGCTGGCGGACTACCGCTTCGGCGGCGACATCCATGGCTTCGCCGAGGGCGAACCGTTTTTCGCCGAGACGCCAGTGCTCGCCGTCGAGGGCACCTTCGCTGAGACCGTGCTGCTCGAGACACTCGTGCTCGCCATCCTCAACCACGACAGCGCGATCGCGGCCGCGGGGGCCCGGATGGTCGGGGCGGCCGGGGACCGGCCCTGTCTCGAGATGGGATCCCGGCGCACCCATGAGGCCGCCGCCGTGGCCGCCGCCCGCGCGGCCTACCTCGTGGGTTTCGCAGCCACGTCGAACCTGGAGGCCGCCCGAGCGTACAAGGTCCCCAGCGTCGGTACCAGTGCGCACGCCTTCACACTCGTCCATCCGAGTGAGGCTGAGGCGTTCGCCGCGCAGGTCGCCACCCTCGGTGTCGGCACGACGCTGCTCGTCGACACGTACGACGTCCCCGCGGGGGTCGCCGCTGCCGTCGCGACGGCGGGCGCCGAGCTCGGGGCTGTCCGGATCGACAGCGGGGACCTGGGTCGGGTCGCCGGCGCCGTCCGCGCGCAGCTCGACAGCCTCGGTGCGACCAGAACACGGATCATCGCGACCGGGGATCTGGACGAGCACGCCATAGCCCGGTTGGGCGATGCCCCGGTGGACGGCTACGGTGTCGGTACCAGCCTGGTCACCGGTGCGGGTGCGCCCACCGCGGGGTTCGTCTACAAGCTGGTCGAGGTCGACGGCGAACCCGTGGCGAAGAGGTCGGTCGGCAAGAGCACCCGTGGGGGGCGCAAGCGGGTCATCCGCCGCCATGACCTCAACGGCCGTGCCGTCGCTGATGTCATCTTTCCGAGCCCGCCGGGCTCGCCGCCGGCCCCGGACTGCTTGTCCGCGCCGTCCGGTCCGTCCGGTCCGTCCGGTCCGGGGGTGGGTCCCTCTGGCTCCGGGGACGCGCTCCCCGCGTCGCTGCGACCGCCCGACCCGGCCCGGGACCGGGACCTGTTGCGTCCGCTGGTGAAGGCCGGTGAGCCGGTTGGTGGCCTGACCGGGCCGGCCGGCACCCGGCGCGCTCGCGAGCACCATCGTCTGGCCCTCGCGGCCCTTCCCCCCATCGCCCGGGAGGTGGGCTACGGCCCGCCGTGCCTGCCCGTCGTCCACGCGGAGGGCCGTCCCTGAGCCGTCCCGGGCCGTCGGGCGGCGTCGCCCGCTGAGGTGCCGCTTTCGGCGGGAGGTCGAGGAGGGACCCGTGTGCATCGGCGCGGGGATGGCCAGACTGGAGGGGTGGCGCCCGCCTCTCCACCGAACCGGATCCGCGGTCCGTTGGACGGCGAGGGCGGGCGGCATGACGCCGTCATGCCGCCCGCCCTCGCCGTCAGCGTGGACGTGGTTCTGCTGACCCTGCGCGCCGGTCGGCTCTGCGTCCTGGTCATCCGCCGGGACGATCCCTCGTTCGGCGGATGCTGGGCGCTGCCCGGTGGTTTCGTCGACCGCGACGAGGATCTCGACGCCTCGGCCCTGCGGCAGCTCGCGGCCGAGACGGGCGTCACGACGACCGGTCACCTCGAGCAGCTGCGGACCTACGGCGGCGCGCACCGCGACCCGCGTGTTCGGGTGGTCAGCGTGGCCTACCTGGCCCTGCTGCCGAACCTCCCGCAGCCGCCGCCCGGCCGGGACGGACCGCGGGCCCGCTGGTGGCCGGTGGAGGACCTGGACTCGACCGACGGCCCGACGCTGGCCTTCGACCATCCGCGGATAGTGGTGGACGGCGTGGAGCGGGCCCGGGCCAAGCTGGAGTACACTTCGCTTGCCGCCGCTTTCTGCGAGGACCAGTTCACCTTGGCCGACCTGCGCCGCGTCTACGAGGCCGCGTGGGGCGTCGCGTTGGACCCGCCGAACTTCCGCCGCAAGGTGCTGTCCACGCCGGGATTCGTCGTGCCGCTGGGCCAGCGCACCTCCCCGCGCGGTGGCGGTCGGCCCGCCGAACTGTATCGGCGTGGCTCGGCGACCGCGCTGCACCCGCCGCTGCTGCGCCGGTCCGTCTGAGGACATTCCTCCAGGCCGGTCGCGCAGTTGTCGCCCGCCGCGGCCGGGGGGTCCGGGTCGGCCGCGGCCAGCCACTCGACGATGCCCGCGACGGCGTCCCGGCAGGTGCCGTATCCAGTGGTCGCCCGGGTACCGGTGACGATCGCCGGCAGGTCACGTGCCCCGTCCAACCAGCAGCGGGTGATCCCGCCCTTGGTCACGTTGTTGCACCGGCAGATGGTGACCCGGTCGGGCAGGGTCGCCGGACTGTCGGTGACGGTGACCTCGGTCCGGGCCGGGAACAGCAGGCTACGCCGGTCGGCCGGCACCGGAGCCTGCCGGTCGAACAACTGCGCCACGGTCCCCACCGTCGGGTTGTCACCGAGCATGATCGCGCCCACCAGTCGGTCCCCGCGGATCACCAGCTTCTTGAAGGTGCCCCGGGTGACATCGACGAACTGCAGCACCTCGGCGTCCTCGTCGAACTCGTCCACGTCGACCTCGCCCATGGTGGCGAGATCCACTCCCGGCGCCTTGAGCCTGGTCACGGGCCGGGCGCCACTGTAGCGCGCGGCGGGGTCGGCGCCGGTGACAAGGTCAGCCACCACCCGGACCTGGTCCCACGCCGGCGCCACCAGTCCCTGCACCGTCCCGTCGTGCTGCGCACAGTCACCGACCGCGAACACGGCCGGATCGGCGGGGGAGCGCATCTGATCGTCCACCACGATCCCGGCTTCGACCGGCAGGCCGGCCGCCGCGGCGAGGCCGGTCGAGACCACCAGCAGATCGGCGTCGAGCACCTCGTCGCCGGCCAACTCCACCCCGGTGAGCCGCTCGTCGCCATGGATCCGGACGACCCTGGCCTCGAGCCGGGACCGCACCCCGAGTCCGGCCAGCGTCCGGGCCAGCACCTGTCCGGCCCGCCGGTCGAGCTGGCGGTTCATCAGGTGACCCGCGGCGTGCAGGACCGTCGTGTCCAGACCGCGGCGGACCAGGCCGCGGGCCGCCTCCAGGCCGAGCAGGCCGCCGCCGAGCACCACCGCGCGGGTGGCCCGTTCGGCCTGGGTGAGGATGCGCCGGCAGTCGTCGAGGGTGCGGAACGCCGCCACTCCGGGTAGCAGCGTCCCATCCGGTCGGGTCAGTCCTTCGATCGGTGGCAGCCACGCCCGGCTCCCGGTGGCGAGGATGAGTACGTCGTAGGCGACGACGCTGCCGTCGCCGGCCGTGACGGTGCGACGCGTACGGTCGATGTGGTGTGCCACCACGCCGACCCGGACGTCGACCAAGGCGCGCGGGGGCGTGTCGCCGCCGCTGTGGCCGCCATCGCTGTGGCCGCCGCCACCGCTGTCGCCGGACGTCGCATGGTCGACCAGGGTGATGTCGGCCAGATCCGCCTTTCCCGACAGGACGTTCGACAGCAGGATGCGGTTGTAGGCGGGATGCGGTTCCTCCCCGAACACGGTGATGATCAGGTTGGGGTCTCGGGAACGAGGCTCACTGATCATCCGGGAGCCCGCCATCCCATGCCCCACGATGACTATGCGGCGCGGCCCGGAGGCCCCTGTGAAGTCCGACGGGGGTGCGGAGTCGTGCATCATGGTCCGGGGTCTTGCGGTCATCACCGTTGGTGCCTTCCGCTCGGTCGGCTGCGGCCCGTCGACATGGCTCGGACGGGTTCGGCAGCCCCGACCGTTGCGGTGGGGACGGACCCGGTGGCATGCCGATCGTCGCCCGGGTGGCCGATCGGGTCGTCGTCCGGGTCCTCGAGCGGCTCGACCGCGACCGCGCACACCTTGAACTCGGGCATCCGGGACGTCGGGTCGAGCGCGTCGTTGGTCAGAGAGTTCGCCCGTCCGGCCCCGGCCCAATGGAAGGGCAAGAAGACGGTGTCGAACCGGAGGGTGTCGGTCAGCCTCGCCGGCACCTCGCAGGTGCCTCGTCGGCTCGTGACCCGCACCGGCGCCCCCTCAGCGATCCCGAGCCGTTCGGCGAGGTCGGGATGGATCTCGACGAAGGGTTCCGGCGCGGCGTCGACGAGGGGTCCGATCCGGCGGGTCTGCGCACCGCTCTGGTAGTGGGCCAGCACGCGTCCGGTGGTCAGGTAGTAGGGGTACTCGGGGTCGATGTCCTCCGCCACCGGACGGTGCTCGACCGGCACGAGCCGAGCCCGTCCGTCCGGGGTGGCGAAGCGGTCCAGGAACATCCGGGGGGTACCCGGGTGCGTCTCGTCCGGGCAGGGCCAGAACACCCCGTCCAATGCGGTGATCCGCTCGTAGCTGATGCCCGCGTAGTCGGCGATCCCCCGGCGCTGGCCCGGCGCAGCTCGTCGAAGACCACCCGTGGTTCGTCGGGGAATCGCTCGGCGTGGCCGAGTCGGGCGGCGAGCGCCGCGATGATCTCCAGGTCGGTGCGTACCCCCGCCGGAGGAGGCCGCAGCCGTTCCCGCCGCAGTACCCGACCCTCCAGATTGGTCATCGTCCCCTCCTCCTCCGCCCACTGGGCGGTCGGCAGGACGACGTCGGCCATGGCCGCCGTCTCGCTGAGCACGAAGTCGGCGACGACGAGCAGGTCCAGGGCGGCCAGCCGCGAGGTGATCCGACGGGCCCGGGGGGCGGAGACGGCGATGTTGCTGCCGAGGATGAGGAGCGCCCTCGGCCCCTGCGGCGTGCCGAGCGCGTCCAGCATCTCGTAGGCGCTGCGGCCCGGACCGGGGATGGTCGTCGGGTCGACGCCCCAGATCCGACCGATGTGCTCCCGGGCCACCGGATCGGTGATCTTGCGGTAGCCGGGAAGCTGGTCGGCCTTCTGCCCGTGTTCCCGGCCGCCTTGCCCGTTGCCCTGGCCGGTGAGACAGCCGTAGCCCGACCCGGGGGGTGCCGGGCAGCCCCAGTAGGAGGGCGAGGTTGATGAGCGCCGTGACGGTGTCGGTGCCCTTGCTGTGTTGTTCGGCACCGCGGGCGCTGAGCACTATCGCCCGTTCGGCCTGGGTGAGCAGGCCCACGGCGGCGTACTGGTCTGCCACCGGCACTCCGGTGATACGCTCCACCCGTTCGGGCCAGTAGGAGGCGAGTACTGCTCGCAACTCGGCGAGGCCCGTCGTCCGAGCGGCGAGGAAGTCGTGGTTGGCGTACCCCTCCGTTAGGGCGATGTGGGCCAGCCCGTTGGCCAGGGCCAGGTCAGTTCCCGGGGTGATCTGCAGATGCAGGGCCGCGGCGCGGGCGGTGGCCGTCAGGCGCGGGTCGACGACCACGAGCGCCCCGCCGTTCTCCCGCTGGCGGGTCAGGTACTGCATGAACGGGGGCATGGTCTCGGCCGCGTTGCCGCCGACCATGAGGACAGCCCCGGCGTGCGCGATGTCCTCCAATGGGAAGGGCAGGCCCCGGTCCAGCCCGAACGAGCGGATGCCCGCGGCGGCCGCCGACGACATGCAGAACCGGCCGTTGTAGTCGATCGCGGAGCTGCGCAGCGCCACCCGCGCGAACTTGCCCAGGGCGTAGGCCTTCTCGTTGGTCAACCCGCCGCCGCCGAAGACGCCGACCGCGTCCGGGCCGTGTTCACGCTGGAGGCGGATGATCCCCGCAGTGATGCGGTCGAGCGCCTGCTCCCAGCTCACCGGCTCGAGGGGGGCGTCGCGTCGTGGCCGCATCAGCGGGGTGGTGAGCCGGTCCGCGG
>NZ_CDWTMG010000251.1:0-6778 GCF_977945845.1 Frankia sp. CcMO1 | reverse complement strand
ACAGCCCACTGCTCGTTCGTCAGGTCACCCCGCACCACACAACGGATCATGCAATCCGAAAATCACCATCAGATCCACGGCCAGCCCCGGGACGTACTTCCCAAACAGGCCCTAACGGGTAAGGTGCCGTCCACCCGTCACCGACAGCACCTCGCCGTTGATGTGACTGTTGGCGGCCGACCCGAGGTAGGCGACGGCGGAGGCGACGTCCTCGGGCGTGCAGATGCGGCCGGTCGGCGTCTTCGCTGCCTCAGCATCCACGGCCTTCTGGCCGAGCCACGGTGCACTCAGCGCCCGATCGGTCAGGGTGAAGCCGGGCCGTACGACGTTCGTGAGGATGCCGTACCGCGCCTCTCGCGCCGCGAGCACCCGGGCCGCGGTCTCGAGCGATCCCTTCGCCGCGGGGTAGGAGACCGCCGCAGGCAGCGGCTGCTCGACGAGGTCCGAGGACACCAGCACCAGCCGGCCCCACCCGGCGTTCCTCATGCCGGGCAGCACGGCGCCGACCGCTGCCATCGTCCCGGTGACGTTTGCGGTGAGGCTGTCGGTGAGGCTCTCCCACGTCTCGGTCGGCCCCGTCGGCCATGCGACCGCGTTCGCGACCAGGACCGTGATCTCCCCGAGCGTGGTCCGCACCTCACCCACCGCGGCCTCGACCGAGCCGTGGTCCCGCTGGTCCAGCCGCACCGCCACCCCCTTCCCGCCCGTACGGACGATCGCGTCGACGAGGCGCCGGGCACCCTCTTCGTTGTGATGCCAGCCCACGCCGACGTAGGCACCCTCATGCGCGAACAACCTGGCGACCGCGGCGCCGATCGCACCTGACGCCCCCGTGACCAACACGATCCGACCCTCGAACCCAAGATCCATAATCATCCTCCCAAACGATTAGCCGAACACCTATTAGCCAGCTATATATTAGCCGACTATGTAAATATACGATAGCCAGCGTGGACGCAGGCGAAGCCATGCGCCTCAACCGGGCGCTGACCAAGATGGGCAAGCTCTACCGCGCCGCGAGGGCACGCCGATTCGCCGCGCTCGGGCTCCACCCCGGCCAGGACGTGCTGCTGTGGCACCTGGCCCAAGATCGCGGCGGGATGACGATTTCGGAGCTGGCGGCCCGGCTCGGCGTCGAGCCGCCGACCGCGACCCGCAGCCTTGCGCGACTCGAGAAGACCGGGTACTTCCGGCGCGAGCCGGTCGCCACCGACCGCCGCCAGGTGCGCATCGTGGTGACGGATGCGGGCCAGGCGCTGGTACCCGCCATTGAGCAGGCCTGGTCAGAACTCGCCGAGGAGGCCATGGGAGAAGTGAGCGCGCCCGACCGCGAGATCACGATCGACGCGCTCGAGCAGGCCATCGCCAGCCTGCGCGGCGTGATGGGAGACGACGCCCTGGTCGAGGAGTGAGACCGCGCCGATGGCGTGATGGCCGAACATCCGCGGTCCCCCGGTCCATCACGCCTGAAGATCAAGCCAATCGCGGGACCGACGCGGATCTCGACAAGAGCTCAAGGCTCAGCTGGCGCGGCTCCACGACCACCCCCGCCTGTCCGGTCTCACCACTTCAGAGTTCGATCATTATAGCGGTGTCGACGCAGCTCACAGCATATATTTTCTTGGTCGCGTGACGCCTCTGCCGTCATGGTCATGACGCATTGGACGGCTGCCACGAGGCGACTCTCATCGACCGGGTTCGCTCGCCTCCGCGAGAATCCTGGTGATCTCCTCGACAGAATCGCACGCCCCCGCCGCGACGCTGATCACCAGGTCGTAGGCGCCCTCGTTGGTCAGCGTCAGACGGCGGCCGTTAAGACCATAGAAGACGATGAGCGCGGCGAGAGCGAGGCGTTTGTTCCCGTCGACGAGCGCATGGTTACGGGCGAGAGAGTGCAGCAGCGCAGCGGCCTTGCCGTCGAGGGTGGGATACGCGTCGTGACCGAAGACGGTCGCCCGCGGTCGGGCCAGCGCGGATTCGAGCAGGCCATGATCTCGGACCTGGGGCTCGGCTCCGAGCGTCCGTTCGGCGACGTGAAGCAGTTCGGGCAGCGTCAGATAGATCATTCGCCGAGCCGGCGGAGCGCCTCGGCGTACCGCGGAAGCTCCTCGTCCAACACCCGGTCCAGCAGCTCCGCACGGTTGTGCGCCTCGATGTACTCCCGGATCGCCTGCCGGGCGACCTCCTGCATCGACCGCTGCTCCAGCTCGGAGCGGCGCCGCAACGCCTCCGTCTCGGCGTCCGTCAAGCGCAAGGTCATAGCCACGCCCGGAATGGTATCATCAGCGATACCGCCACCGTCGCAATCGTCAAGCGCCGTCCGACAGCCAGCAACATCACCCCCGCAGCAGGTACAGACAGACGCGCGTCAGTAATGTCACTGGTAGCCGGTCACCCGCCGTTCACGCAGTAGCATGGTGGGCGATACTGGGCGGTGTGACGAGCGACGGACAGACCGGGCCGGCAGCCGGCGGTGATGCGCCGCCCCGGCAGCCGTTCGCGCACCTGAGCGCCCCCAACGCGGACGTCTACCGGGAGGTGCTGACGACGTTCGCGCGGGCGCGGGACCGGTTCATCGTCCACATGCGCCCCGAGGACGTGCTCGCGGACCTGGGGCGGCCAGGGCAGACCGAGTCGATCATCGCCGCGCTGGACAAGCTCGTTGAGTGGGGCAACCTGCGGGCCGACCCGGACACCGGCCGGGTGACCACGGTGGCGGACTTCCACCGGGCGCGCTACCTGTACCAGCTGACCCCGGCCGGGCAGACGGCCGAGGAGGCGATCGCCGTCTACGAGGTGGCGATCGGCCGCCGGGGCACCCTGCAGTCGGTGGCGCTGGAGGACATCGCCGCCCAGCTGCGCGCCCTGGTGGAGATGACGGCCGGCGACGCCGCCGATCTCGACCCGGCGAAGGTACACCTGCTGCTGCTGGGGCTGGCGGAGCGGTTCACCGGACTGGCCGACAACGCTCAGGCGTTCATGACGTCCCTCCGCCGAGTGATCGACTTCTCGGACGGTGACGTGGACGCGTTCCTCGCCTACAAGCAACGGCTCATCGACTACATCAACCGGTTCATCGCCGAGCTGGCGAACCGGGGCGCGGAGATCGCCACCCTGCTGGGTCAGGTCGAGGGGGCCGGCGTCGAACGCCTGCTGCTGCTCGCGGCCCGTCGGGAGGCGACCGACGCCGTGCCCGACGTGCCCGAGATATCCGACTCCGAGGTATCCGGGGTATCCGACCCCGGGCGAACCGACGCCGAGCGGATTCGGACCGCCTACGACGCCGCGGTCGCCGCGGCCCTGGACGGCTGGCGCAACCGCTGGCGCGGCCTGCACGACTGGTTCGTGTCGGCGGATTCACGCCGTCCCTCCCAGGCACGGTTGTTGCGGGGCGCGGCGATCACCGCGATCACCCAGCTCATCGACACCGTCGCCGCACTCAACGAGCGCCGTACCGGCCGTCCGGACCGGTCGGCGGACTTCCGCACGCTCGCCCGCTGGTTTGCCGAGGCCCCTGACGACGCGGCGGCCCACCGGCTGTGGCGGGCCGCCTTCGGCCTGGCCTCGGCCCGGCATCTCACCGTCAGCCAGGAGACCGTCGCCGCCTGGCAGGAGGACGAGCCGACACCGAACACGCCGTGGCAGGAGGCGCCGCCGATGCGGATCAGCCCGCAGCTGCGCCGGACCGGTTCCTACGAGCGGCGCGGAACGCCGAACCGGGTCACGGACCGCGCGCAGCAGCGGCGGCTGCTCGCCGAGCAGGCCGCGCGGGAGGCGGAGCAGGCCGCGTCCGCTCGGGCCCGGCTCGCCACCGACGGGCCGGTACTGCTGTCCCAGCTCGGCGTCCTGGACCGGCAGGCGTTCCGGCTGTTCCTCGGCCTGCTCGGGGACGCGCTCGCCGCCAGGCTGCCGGGCGATACCGAGGTGGAGACCACGTCCAGCGACGGCACGGTCCTGATCCGGCTCACCCTCGTCCCCGGCGGGGGGTGGCGCGGATCGAGACCGAGGATGGCGTCCTGGACGGCCCGGAACACACCGTCGAGATCGTCGACCTGGCCGGTGCGGCATCGCGTCCGGCGGCCTGAATGGCCTGAATGGCCTGAACGACAGGAATGACCGAAACCGGCAAAACGATCTGAATGGCCGGATGGACGACCTCGATCCGGTCGTACTCGCCGGTGGGCCGGACCGGCTCGAGCTGCTGGAGACCGGACGGGTGTCCGGATGACGGCGGACTCGGTCGCCGAGGAGAACCGGGCCGCGCGGCGCAGGGCCTTGCGCGCGCTGCTGGCCGGGCCGCTACGCACCGCCGGCGCGGACGACGAGGTCCTGCGGCTGGTCCGCCGGCACGCCTCCGAGCTGCGCGAGTGGCTCGCCGCCGAAACCGGCTGGCGGCTGGTCGTCGACGCCGAGTCGGCGCGGCTGTTCAAGACGGCGGCGACCATCCAGGACGACACGCACCCGGCGCGGGAGGGGAAGGGTCGAGCGCCGTTCGGGCGGCGCCGCTACGTCCTGCTGTGCCTCGCGCTGTCGGTGCTGGAGGCGGCGGACACCCAGATCACCCTTGGCCGGTTGGCCGAAGGGGTGCTGGTCGCGGCGAGCGACCCGGAACTGGCCCGCACCGGGGTCACCTTCACCCTCAGCCGCCGGAACGAACGTTCCGACCTCGTGGCGGTGGTCCGGCTGCTGCTCGCGCTCGGCGTGCTGGATCGGGTCGCCGGCGAGGAGGACGCCTATCTGCGCGACAGCGGCGACGCGTTGTACGACGTACGCCGCAGGGTGCTCGCGTCGCTGCTGACCGGTACCCGCGGCCCGTCGACCATCGACGCCGACGACATCGGGGCGCGGCTCGCCGAGCTGACCCACGAGCCCGTCCCCGACACCGACGACCTGCGCAACCGGTCGCTTCGCCACCGGTTGACCCGCCGGCTGCTCGATGATCCCGTCGTCTATTACGACGAGCTCGCCGAGGACGAGCGCGCCTACCTGATCAGCCAGCGCCGGGCGATCACCAGACGGATCGAGGACGCCACCGGTCTGATCGCCGAGATGCGCGCGGAAGGGATCGCGATGGTCGACCCCGACGACGAGCTCACCGACGTACGGATGCCGGAACAGCGCACCGACGGCCACGTGACCCTGCTGGTCGCCGAGTATCTCGCCGCCCAGCCAGATTCCGCGGGGCCGGTGCCGGTCGGCCGGCTGCGTGGCTACGTTCGGAAGATGGCGGCCGAGCATTCCACCTACTGGCGGCGGGGCGTCACCGAACCGGGTGCCGACGCCGAGCTGCTCGCCATGGCGCTGGACAAGCTGCGCGCTGCGGCTGGTCACGGACGTGCCGGGCCAGGCCGGCGAACCACCGGCGGTGCTCGCCCGGCCCGCGATCACGCGCTACGCCGTCGAGGCGCCGACGATCCACGACAGCCGGGCGGGCGGCGCCGGTCCGGTCAGAAGCGGTCCGGTCAGAAGGAAGAAGACGAGCCGCCGATGAGCACCTCGCCCCGTGTGCCCGCGGCACCGACCCGCGCGTCCACGACATCGGCACCGGCATCGGCCACGACACCGTCCCCGGCCTCGACCGCGATTCCCGTTCCGGCCCGAGAGGACCGCTGGCAGCCGCTGCGCGCCGGCCTCGTCGACCTCTTCTACTACGACGTGGAAGAATTCCACTTCCACGACGGGCGGCTGCTGCTGCGCGGCAACAACGGTACCGGCAAGTCGAAGGTCCTGGCGCTGACGCTCCCGTTCCTGCTGGACGGCGAGCTGGCCGCGCACCGGGTCGAACCGGACGGTGACCGCAACAAGCGGATGGAATGGAACCTGCTGCTGGGCGGCCGGCACCCGCATCCCGAGCGGCTCGGCTACACCTGGCTGGAGTTCGGCCGGCTGGGCGGTGACGGCGTCCCCGAGTACCGCACGATCGGGGCCGGTCTGAAGGCGGTCAGCGGGCGCGGCATCGTCCGGCACTGGTTCTTCGTGACCCGCCAACGGATCGGTCCGCAGCTGTCCCGGGTCGGCCCGACCCGGGTGCCGCTGACCAGGGACAAACTAAAAGACGCCGTCGACGGCCACGGCGCGGTGTATGACACCGCGTCGGACTACCGCCGTGCCGTGGACGAATCGCTGTTCGGTCTCAGCGGGCACCGGTACGAGGCCCTGGTCAACCTCCTGATCCAGCTACGCCAGCCGCAGCTGTCCAAGAAGCCCGACGAGAAGCTGCTCTCCCGGGCACTCACCGAGGCGTTGCCGCCGCTGGACCCCGCGCTCGTGGTCACCGTGGCCGAGGCGTTCCGGGGCCTGGACGAGGAACGGGAGACGCTGCGCGCCCTCGCCGAGGCGGAAACGGCGGCGCAGGCGTTCCTGACCCACTACCGCCGGTACGCCCGGGTGGCCGCGAAACGGTACGCCGCCCCGCCGCGACAGGCGCACAGCCGCTACGAGCAGCACGGGCGGGATCTCGCCGAGGCCGACGCCGCGCATCAGGCGGCGGTCGAGGCCCTGACGGCCGCGCAGCAGGCGCTCACCGAGGTGGAGGAGGCGAAGGCCACACTGACCGCCCGGCGGGACGCGCTGCGGGACAGCCCGGAGATGCGCGACGCGGCGGCGCTGCGGGGCGCCGAGGAGGATGCCGGGCAGCTCGCCCGGTTCGCCGCCCAGCGGGACCGGGACAGCCGGGCCGCGGCCGAGGCCGCCGGCGACCGGAAGCGCCGGCTCACGGGGGCGGAACGCACGGTCCAGGCCGACGCGGCGGGCTTCGACGCCGCGGTCCGGGCCGCCG
>NZ_CDWTMG010000250.1:0-6841 GCF_977945845.1 Frankia sp. CcMO1 | reverse complement strand
GCGGCATCACCCGAGCCGCCGGCGAAGCCCACAACCGGGTCATCAAGCTCGCCGCCCGCATCGCCTTCGGCTACCGCAACCCCGAAAACCGGCGCTACGAACACGCTGCGCAACCACCCGCCGAGCCCGCAGATGCCTCAAACCCGCTTAACTTCGAAGAGCCGGAACACCGGGAACACCGGGCCGTCACCGGGCGTCATCGACTTGCCGCGACCAGTTCCTTCATCGACACGGAGATATCGGCGAAACGCTCCCGATCCGGGATACCGTCGGCCGCCATCAACCGGCGACCGGCGACCATGTCCATCGGGCGCCCCACGGTGACCAGCGCTTCGAGACGGCCGTCCCGGGCGAACCACCCGGCCGACCAGCCGGGCGGACGCCCGCCGCCGGGCGGCACGACGACGCCCGGATCGCCCCGGAACACCAGGTCGGCCTCCGCCGAGGGCAGTCCCGCGAACTGCACCATGCGGCCGAACTGTTCCGACCAGAAGTAGGGCACCGGGTCGTAGACGGCCTCCCCACCGAGCAGCGTGGTGACCGCGACCGCGGGCGACTGCTGGGCGCAGTCCCAGTGCTCGGCCCGCAGCCGCCGCCCGTAGCGACGCGACCACCAGGCGGCACAGTCACCGACCGCGACCACCGGCGGCGGGTCGCCGTCGGCATCGTCGGCACCATGGGCCCACTGGGCGGCGAGATGCTCGTCGACCACAACTCCCCGGTCGAGGGCGAGCCCGGAACCGGGGAGCCAGGCGATACCGGGCCGCACCCCGACGCCGACGACGACCTCGTCCGCGATCAGCTCCTCACCGCCGGCCAGCACCAGCCCGTCGGGGGTGACCCGCTCCACGGCCGTAGCCAGGCGCAGGGTGACCCCGGCCCGGGCGTACCACGCGATCGTGCACCGGCCCACCTGCGCGCCGAGCGCGGCGAACAGCGGCGAGGCGGCCGCCTCCACGACGGTGACCTCGGCACCGATCGCTGCCGCCGCCGTGGCGACCTCCGCGCCGATCCAGCCGGCACCGACGATGACGAGCCGGACGCCGGGGCGCAGAGCGTCACGCAGGCGCCGGGCGTCGTCAATGGAACGCAGGACCCGCTGCGGGCCGTCGCCCGGCAGGGTTACCGGCTCAGCTCCCGTCGCCAGCACCAGGCCGTCGTAGTCCAGCGGCCCCGTGTCGGTCTCCACGGTGCCCGGTCGCAGGCCGGTCGCCCGCCGCCCGAGGCACACCTCGACCCCGTCGAGGTCGAAGGGCAACGTCGTGTCGTCGATACGGCCGGAGAGCACGGCCTTGGACAGGGGCGGACGATCGTAGGGCCGGTGCGGCTCCGCCCCGAGCAGGATCACCTCTCCCGCGAAACCACGTGCGCGCACCTCGGCGGCGGCCCGGCCCCCCGCCATTCCCGCGCCCACGACGACTATTCGCTGCATTCGAGCAGACTATCGATGACCCGCGACGCCGGGCCGCCGTCACCGCACCGGGTCGACGAGCGGAAAGGCGTCCTTCCACACCGGCTCGTACCCGGTTTCGGCGAGCATCGCGGCGATCTGTGCCGGCGAACGCTCGTCGGAGATCGAGAACTGTTCCTGGGCCGTGCCGGGCGTGGTGTAGCCGCCGGGTTCGGTGGAGGAACCGGCGCTCATGGTGGTCACGGCGATGCGGACGAGCCCGTCGCGCAGCACCGCCGGCTCCCGGGTCGACAGCGACAGCGCCAGGTCCGGCTCGAACAGGCGCAGGGCCGCGTACGCCTGGACGAACTCCGCGTCGCCGACGACGACGACCGGCGGGAACCCGCTGGCACTCGGCTTGATGCGCGGCAGCGCGATCGAGACCTCGGTCCGCCAGTAGCGACGGGAGAGAAAGGATGCGTGCGCGGCCAGCGCGAGCACGTCAGCGCGCCAGTCCGGGGCGAGCCCGAGCAGCGCGCCGATCCCGAGCCGGCGCGCCCCGGCCCGCGCGGCCCGTTCGAACGAGGACAGCCGCCGGTCGTAGTCACGCTTCCAGCCGGCGACATGCACCTCGGCGTAGCGGGCCCGGTCGTAGGTCTCCTGGTAATGGACGACTCCCTCCAACCCGGCACGCACCAGCCGGGCATAGGTGTCGTCCGACCAGGTCTGGGTCTCGATGCTGATCGAAGGGAACATCGGCCGCAGCCGCTCGACCACCGCGACGAGGTAGTCGGCCGACACCTCGACGCGATGCTCGCCGGAGACGAGCAGCAGATGACGGAACCCCCGGTCGGCCAGCAGGCGTCCCTCCACTACCACCTCCTCGATACCCAGCGTGCGGCGCACCACCGGCAGGCCCTTGGCGAAGCCGCAGTAGGTGCAGGACGACAGGCAGGCGTTCGACACGTACATCGGGGCGAACAGCCGGACCGCCCGACCGAACCGGAGCAGGGTCGCCTCCCGGGCGGCAATCGCCAGCTCCTCCAACCGGGCGGTGGCCGCGGGTGAGAGCAGGATCGCCAGCTCCGCGAGACCGATCCGGGGAGTGGCTGACCCGCCGGATCCGGGCCGAACCCGCCGCAGCACCGTGCCCACCTCGGCGGACGTGGCCCGCCGCGACATCGCGGACAGCCCGGCCAGGTCGTGACCGGCAAGTTCGCGCGCGAACTCCCCTGGCGGGGCGCTCACCTGGACGCCTCGCCCACCACCGCCGCCGGCACGGGTACCGGGGACGCCGAGGGCGCGGGCGACGCGGGTGACGGGTGGGCGCCGAGGAACCCGGTGAGCGGGGAGGAGGCGGACGCCACCGTGGCCGGGCCGGCGGCCCCTCGGCCGGCCAGGAAACCCAGCCGGCCGGCGGCGGTGGCGAGCGCGAAGGCCCGCGCCATGCGCGCCGGATCGGCGGCCACCGCGATGGCGGTGTTGACCAGCACCGCGGCCGCGCCGATCTCCATCGCCTCGGCCGCGTCCGAGGGCACCCCGAGCCCGGCGTCCACCACCACCGGCACCCCGGCGCTCGCCACGATTGCCTCGATCGCGTCCCGGGTGCGCAGCCCGCGGTTCGAGCCGATCCAGCTGCCCAGCGGCATCACGGTGGCGCAGCCGACCTCCTCCAGCCGGCGGGCCAGCACCGGATCGGCCGAACAATAGGGCAGAACCGTGAAGCCGTCAGCCACCATGAGCTCGGCGGCGCGCAGGGTCTCCACCGGATCCGGCGCCAGGGTGCGCGGATCCGGGGTGACCTCCAGCTTGACCAGACCGGTGCCCGTCGCCGCCCGCCCGAAGCGGGCCAGCCGCAGCGCCTCGGCCGCGTCCACCGCTCCCGAGGTGTTGGGCAGCAGGGTCATCGACCGCGGGATGAAGTCGAGAATGTCGCCGTCACCGATCCGGCCGATGTCGACCCGGCGCAGCGCCACGGTGACGATAGTGGCACCGGAGGCGACGAGGCTGTCCCGCATCACCTGGTGACTCGCGAACTTCCCGGTGCCGATCAGCAGCCGGCTGCCGTAGGACCGCCCGGCGATGACGAGATCGTCCGCCCCCGCGGCACCGTGCCCGGCCTCACCACCGCCCCCACCCCCGCCGTCGGCGTCGGCGTCGGCGTCGCCACCGGAGGAGGCACCTTCACCGGCGAGGCCGCCGAGACAGGAACCATCGGGAGGAGAATCACCGGGACGGGAGCCGGCAGGACGTAGTGGGTGCTGCGGCACGATCTTTCATCCTCCCCACGCGCGCATGACCGCGATCGGGTATACGGGTCGCCGACGGGATACTGGCCGGCCTCTCAGCCCACGTCCGCGGGCTCCCCGGAGCAATCGACAGTGTAACCGCTGCTCCCTGGCCGCGGCTTCGGGTGTCCCGCCGCGACGCCGATCTGCGCCCGTCGACGATCATCTCGACCTCGGGAGCCGATTCAATGTGGGCATCCGGGTTTCATCCGGTAGACACCATGCTGCGCGACGAGGTACTTCTCGCTCGAACGGCGTATCCGGGTTAACCTCGCGGGGCTCCGGTAGCGGCATCCTTCGGCAACGATCGTAAACTCTCCCTCGTGGATGCCACCGTGGCCGACCCCGTCATAGGTCGGCTTCTCGACGGCCGCTACACGGCGCAGGAACGGCTCGCCGTCGGCGGGATGGCGACGGTGTACGTCGCGCACGACAACCGGCTGGACCGGCTCGTTGCCCTCAAGGTCATGCATCCCACTCTCAATCACGACCCGGAGTTCGTCACCCGTTTCCATCGCGAGGCCAAGGCCGTGGCGCGGCTCAACACCCCGCGCGTCGTCTCCGTCCTCGACCAGGGCTCCGACCACATCCCCGCCGGCCTGGTCAACTACCTGGTGATGGAGCTGGTGCGCGGCCGGTCGCTGCGCCAGCACCTGGGTGCCCAGGGCCGGCTCCCGGTCGCCGAGGCCATCGAGATCATCGAGCCCGTGATCGAAGCCCTCGGCGCCGCGCATGCCGCCGGCATCATCCACCGCGACATCAAGCCCGAGAACATCCTGCTCGGTGACGACGGCCAAGTGAAGGTCGCGGACTTCGGCCTCGCCCGTCCGGTGAGCCAGCCCACCCAGGCACTCACCGGCGGAGTGGTGATGGGCACTGTCGGGTACCTCGCCCCTGAGCAGGTCACCCACGGCGTCGCCGACACCCGCAGCGACGTCTACGCCGCCGGTGTGGTGCTCTTCGAATCCCTGACCGGGCAGCTCCCGCACAGCGGCGCCACCCCGATGTCGGTGGCCTACCAGTCCGTCCACGGCGACGTGCCGGCGCCGTCCACCATGATCGAGGGCATTCCCGCCGAGCTGGACGGTCTTGTTCTCCGGGCCACCGCCCGCGACCCGGCGCGCCGGCCGGCCGATGGTGCGGCGCTGCTGGCGGAGCTGCGGCGCATCGAGCCGTTCCTGCCCCCGCAGGACGCCTACCCGAGCGGGTTCACCGGCGAGATCGAACGGATCGGGTTGGCCGAGCGGCCTCCAGGGGCTCGGGATCCCGGGTACACCCAGCCATTCCAGGCCGAGGACTACGACGACTCCCAGGGCGCCGGGGCGGGGGCCGCCGCGGAGCGCGCGTTCGCCGGTGCCGGGCCGGGCCAGCCAGGCACCGGCGCGCTCTATCGATCCGCCTCCCCGCCCTCCCCGACCGCCACGGCCTATCTCGGGGGGTGGTGGCGGGCGCGGGCAGCGACGAGCCGCCGCATCGCCACGCTCCCGGGGGCTCATCCCGGTCGTCGTCGGTGGCGTGGCCGTCCTGGTCCTGCTGCTCGGGATCCTCGCGTTCCGTTCCCTGTCCGGCGGAGGGACCGAGGTCCCGCTGCTGACAAACCTGAGCAGATCCGACGCCGAGAAGATGCTGCGCGACGCCGGCTTCCAGTTCACCTACCTCGACCCGGTCACCAGCGCCACGGTGCCGGTCGGCCACGTCTCCCAGCAGGATCCCCAGGACGGGTCGAAGGTCAACAAGGGCGCGCTCATCACCCTGCGGCTGAGCTCCGGGCCCGCGACGGTGCGCGTGCCGGACCTGGCGAACCTCACCGAGGCCCAGGCCAAGGCCCGGCTGGCCGAAGTGAACCTGACCCTCGGCGGCCTGAGCCCACAGTCCAGTGACACGGTGCCGGCGGGCCATGTGATCGGTACGAACCCCGGGGCCGGCACCGCACTCAAGCCGAAGGACTAAGGTCGTCGTGATCACTTCGACGGGCCCCGCGGCGAAGCCGGTGCCGGCCGACATCATCGGCAAGTCGTTCGAGGAGGCCAGGGCCGAGCTCGTCGGCCTGAACATCGGCCTCGTGGTGCAGCGTATCGGTGCCGTGAACGACGCCGTGCAGCCCGGTCAGGTCTTCGGGGTCTCTCCCGACGTGGGGCAGCCGATCTCACCCGGCGGCACCGTCACCCTCACCGTGGCCGAGGCCGGCAGGTTCGACGACGACGACGGTTCCGGGGGCGACGGCAGCGGGATCCAGGTCCCCGTGCCGAACGTGGTCGGGAAGAGCTACCGGGAAGCCGAGAACATCCTGCGGCGCCGGGGGTTGAAGATCGACCGTATCGGCTGGATCGGCGGGCCGGGCGACCGGGTGACGTCGCAGTCCGCCCAGGCCGGGGCCAAAATCGAAAAAGGAAGTACCGTGCACGTCAACACAACGTGGGACCCCCTCGACTGAGCCGCCATCCCCCACCAGGTTGATCACATTGTGCGACGAATCGTGCGGCGGGCGAGAGATCCGCGACCGGTTCCCCGGGGGGACGACGGCGTGAAGGCAGCGCGTGGTCGTGGCCGGTGGCCCGCCGGCTCGCGGCGGCCGACGTCTCAGTGGTGGCGGGGGTCGTGGTGGCGGGGCATGGCCGGCGGTGGGCGGGGGGCTGAGCGGGTCGCCGACCTGCTGGACGGACAGCGCCCCTCGCACGACGAGACCGACGTGCGGCTGATCGACACGGTGGCGGCCCTCCGGGACCTGCCGTCGCCGCGGCTGCATCCGGCACGGCGCGCCGCCCTGCGCGGACAGCTGTTCGCCACCGTCACCGGCTCCCCGGCGTGCGATCCCGTCCGTTCCCCCGCCGCCGGTTTCCCCGGCACCTCCGTGAGGAGCCACGAGACCGAGGCCCGTCCCACGAGAATCCGTCCCACACGCGCGTCTCCCGAGAGCGTCGATCATGAACTGCCGGGAAACGACCCGGTCGACGCGCGGTGGGTACGCCGGACCGGTGCCTCCGGTGTCTCCGCCTCCGGTGTCTCCGGCCGGGGCAGGATGGCCCGGGCCGCTCGACCACTGCTGGCCGGAGCACTCACCGCCGCCGTCACCACGGCGGCCCTCGCGGTCAGCTCGGGAGACGCGCTGCCCGGCGACACCCTGTACGGCGTCAAACGACAGGTCGAAGACCTCCAGGTGTCG
>NZ_CDWTMG010000249.1:0-6883 GCF_977945845.1 Frankia sp. CcMO1 | reverse complement strand
TGATTCCCGGTCGGACGGCGGCTATGACGCCGACGTGATCGTGATCGGGAGCGGGTTCGGCGGCAGCGTCAGCGCGCTACGGCTCGCGGAGAAGGGCCATCGTGTCCTCGTGCTGGAGGCCGGTCGCCGGTTCACCCCGGGCACGCTGCCGAAGAACAGCTGGCACGTTCGCCGGTACCTGTGGCTGCCGCGGTTGGGCTGCCACGGCATCCAGAAGATCACCTGGTTGGGTCGGGTCGTGGTGCTGTCCGGAACGGCGGTCGGTGGCGGCTCGGTCGTCTACGCGAACACGCTGTACCGCCCGCTCGACGCCTTCTATACCGACCCGCAGTGGCGGGACATCACCGACTGGCGCCGTGAGCTGGAGCCGTTCTTCGACCAGGCCGAACGCATGCTCGGGGTGAATCCCAACCCGACGACGACGTACTCCGACGAGGTGTTTCGCACGGTCGCCGAGGAGATGAGGGCCGGGTCCACCTTCGCGGCGGCGCCGGTCGGTGTCTTCTTCGGCCGCGACGGCCGCCGGGAACCCGGCGTGCGGGTCCCCGACCCGTACTTCGGCGACGCCGGCCCGGCTCGGACGGGATGCGTGGAGTGCGGGGAGTGCATGAGCGGCTGCCGTCGAGGGGCCAAGAACACCCTCGACTGTAACTACCTGTACCTGGCCGAGCGGGCCGGTGTGCGGGTAGTCCCGGACGCCACGGTCACGGCCGTCCGGCCACGCTCGACCGGCGGGTACGAGCTCGACCTGGTCCGGACGGGGGGTCTCGTACGGCGTCGGCGACGTACCCTCACCGCGGAGCAGGTCGTGTTCGCCGCCGGCACCCTGGGGACCCAGCGGCTGCTGCTGGCGATGAAACAGAGCGGTGACCTGCCGGCGTTGTCCAACCGGCTCGGTCATCTCACCCGGACGAACTCCGAGGCGATCCTGGGCGCATCCAGGCTGCGCCCCGATCGGCGGATCGCCCGGGGAGTCGCGATCACCTCGTCCTTCCACCCCGACGAGCACACCCACATCGAACCCGTGCGCTACGGCCGGGGGAGCAACCTGATGGCACTGATCAGTGCGTCGATGACCGACGGCGGCGGGCGGGTGCCGCGCTGGCTGAAATACCTGCGTCAGGTCGTGCTCCACCCGCATCAGGCGCTGGCGTCGTCACTGCCCTGGCGATGGTCCGAGCGGACCATCATCGCGCTGGTCATGCAGTCGTGGGACAACTCGTTGATCGTTTCCCTGCGCCGTGGACCGTTCGGTCTCGGCTGGCTGACGAGCCGGCAAGGACACGGCGAGCCGAACCCCTCCTGGATCCCGGAGGGCAACGACGCCGTCCGCCGGATCGCGGCCAGGATGGGCGGTTACCCCGGCGGGTCGATCGGCGAGATCGCCAACATCCCGCTGACCGCGCACATCCTCGGCGGGGCCCCCATCGGCACGGATCCCACCACCGGAGTGATCGATCCCTATCACCGGGTCTTCGGATACGAGGGGCTGCACGTCGTCGACGGCGCCGCGGTCTCGGCGAACCTCGGCGCGAACCCGTCGTTGACCATCACCGCGCAGGCCGAACGGGCGATGTCCTTCTGGCCGAACAAGGGGGAACCCGACCCGCGCCCACCCCTCGGGGCGGCCTACCGGCCGGTCGCGCCGAGACTACCGGCACATCCCGCCGTTCCAGCCGGCGTTCCTGGGACCTACCGCGTGGACGTCACGGCCGGCCCGGTCGCCGGGACGAGGTAACCGGTTGCCGGATGCTGGCCACGAGCTGCTGGGATGCGGGCGTGCCCGGCATCCGCGCTTTGCCCGGCACGGCGATCGCCGGCACGTGGTCTTACGCCGGCATGTGGTCTCAGCGCCGGCACGTGGTCTCAGCGCCGCCGGCTGGGCGCACCGCGCGACGTGTCGACGCCGGGCAACTCCTCGAAGTCAGGGGTCGCCGAGGCGGACAGGCCTTCGTCGGAGGCGCCCCGGGTGTCCGTGCCGGCGGGGGATGCGGTGGTGTCGGCGAGGGGTGCAGTGGTCTTGGTGGGGGATGGAGCGGCGGTGGTGGTGGTGTCAAGCGGCATGGGCTCGGCGGTGGCGGCTGGGCTTTCCTCAGCCTGGGCCAGGTACCGCCGCACCGCGGCGATACCCGCCGCACCCGCGCCGACGATGGCGAGCGTGAGGAACCCCCGCCGCCGACGGCGGTGCACCTTCGCGAGCTTGGACTCGGCCTTCGCCAGCCGCTTCTCCAGGATCTCCTGGGCTTTGTCGGCCTGCAGGCGCGCCTTGGTCTCGCGCTGCACCGCGCGCCGGGAGCGCTGCTTCTCCGCCCGCAGCTCGGCGGCGGCCCGGGCGCGTTCGGCGGAGAGCTCGGCATACGCCCGGGCCTTCTCGATCCGCTTGGCGGTCCGACCGGACACGGCGGTGGCTTTGCCGACGGCCCGGCCCGCGGCCTTCCCGGCTGCCTTCTGGGCCGACACACCGGTCTTGGTGGCCGTGCTGGAGGCGTCGGAGATCCGGTGCGCCACGCTGGCGCCCACATCCCTGGTGGCCGACGCGGCCGATCCGGCCGTACCCCCGGCCTTGCTCGCCGCCTTGTGAGCGACCGTGCCGGCGCGGTCGGCGGCGCTCTTCGCGGTGTCGGACAGCCCGCTAACCGGCGCCGTGTCAGTAACATGTGACAGTCTGTCCTTCAATGTCGTACTCATGATGCCCTCTCGTTGAGCCGATGGTCGAGGCGTCCGGCCATGGAACTGGTGGTGTGCCTGGGTTCGGTCTGGTCAAGATCTGTGAAGTGTGCCGTACCCCGTCGGTGGGCTTCTCCAACGCGTCAACCTTCCGTAGCGTGTCACTCATACTTGGGTGACTTGCCTGGGCTGTGCCCTTGGGAACGTGTACCCGGTGCCAACCATCGGTGATGGAATTCCCCCGCGGCGCCCGGCGCATACGATCGAGACCCATCCGGACGCCGGCTGACCAGGCACCCGCAGAGATCGATCTGAAGAGAAGAGAGGCGCATGGCCGAGGAGCTGTACGCGACGCTGCGGACGACTCAGGGGGACATCGAGATCCGCTTGTTCCCCGACCACGCTCCCAAGACGGTGCGGAACTTCGTCGGCCTCGCGACCGGCACGCAGGAGTGGACGGACCCGGCGACCGGTGCCAAGAAGACCGGCACGCCGCTGTACAGCGGAACGGTCTTTCATCGGGTCATTCCGAACTTCATGATCCAGGGCGGTGACCCGCTGGGCTCCGGTCGAGGCGGTCCGGGCTACCGGTTCGCCGACGAGTTCCATCCGGACCTGACCTTCAACCGGCCGTACCTGCTCGCGATGGCGAACGCCGGACCGGGGACCAACGGCTCGCAGTTCTTCGTCACGGTCGCGCCCACCGACTGGCTCAACCGCAAGCACACCATCTTCGGTGAGGTCACGCGGGGAACCGACGTGGTGGATGCGATTGCCAAGGCGCCGACCGGGGCGCAGGACCGGCCGAAGTCTGACATCGTCATCCAGGAGATCGTGATCGACCGCCGGTCCGCCTGACCGGCCGGTCCCCGCCTCGAACCCGGGAGTACGGCGCATGAGAGCTCCAGCCGCGCGGCGTGCGTGGTCGCCGGCCACCGCATGCGTACGGGCGGCCGGACATGTTCACGTCAGCCGTACTCCTCGGGCGGCGATGCCGGCCGCCGGGGCGGCGTGGTGACAGCGAACCCGCCCGTCGAACCGCCCACGGATGACCAGCCGGGCGGCCCGGAGCAGCGCCCGGCTGGCTCGGGCCACCCGGTGGCCGAGCCGGGGTGGCGACCCACGGTCGGCCCGGCGCCCGGCTGGTCGGGGTGGACTCCACCTTCCGGTCCCGGCGGCCCTCCCGCGGGCGGACCGCCCGCCGGCCGGCCGCAGCCACCCGGCGCCGCGGTGATCCCGTACTGCTACCGCCATCCAGACCGGGAGACCTATGTCTCCTGCCATCGCTGCGGCCGGCCCATCTGCCCCGATTGCATGCGCCCGGCGGCGGTTGGCTTCCACTGCCCGGAGGAGGGCGACCGCTCCACGCCGCAGCGCCGAACGCGGACCACACTCGGTGGCCCGGCCCAGGTCGCCCGGCAGGGGCTGGTCACCCAGATCTTCATCGGCCTGTGCGTCGTCGCCTACATCCTGCAGGGCGCGCCCGGGTTGACCGGCCGCGGCACCTTCAACCGCTTCACCGGCGACTTCGCCATGATCGGCATCCAGATCGCGGCGGACGACCAGTACTACCGGCTGCTGACCGCGGCCTTCCTGCACGCCGGCGTGCTCCACATCCTGTTCAATATGTACGCGCTGTACCTGCTCGGGTTTCAGCTCGAGGCGATCCTCGGGCGGGCCCGGTACCTCGCGCTGTTCGTGGCAGGGGCGCTCGGTGGGAACACCCTGAGTTACGTGCTCGGTGACGGGTTCACCGTGTCGGTCGGCGCATCCACCGCGATCTTCGCGTTTTTCGCCGCCTACTACATCATCGCCCGCCGCCTGCGGGTTGACTCCCGGCAGATCCTCATCGTGCTCGGGATCAACCTCGCCATCACCTTCTCGTTCAGCAACATCGACAAATGGGGGCATCTCGGTGGGCTGGCCGTCGGTGCCGTCATCGGTCTGATCTACGCCTACGTCTCGCCCCGCCGGGTGCTGCTCCAAGCGGGCGGGGTCGCCGCCGTGCTCGCGTTGCTGTTCGTCGCCGCGATCATCAAGTCGTCGACACTGGTGTAGCCCGACAGCTGTAGTCCGACGGCTGTAGTGCGGCAGCCCCGGTCGCGGGGGCGAGGACGGCCGCGACGCTTGCACGCCGCCGAGTAGCAGCTACCATTCGCTTTCTTGTCAATACTCATAGTAGCGATCTACGTGTGGTGGCGATAGCGTGATGGATGCCGTGGCACGGCGCGGGCAGGGGGAGCAGATGGCATATTCACCGGTGCGGCGCAGCGGGGGCAGTCCCTTCCCGCCGATCGCCGAGTACGGATTCCTGTCCGACTGTGAGACGTCCTGTCTCGTTGCCCCCAGCGGCAACGTCGAGTGGATGTGCGTGCCCCGGCCCGACGCCCCGAGTGTCTTCGGGTCGGTGCTGGACCGGTCGGCCGGGGGCTTCCGTTTCGGTCCCGAGCGTACGCAGATCCCGGCCGGCCGGCGCTACCTCCCCGGGACAAACATTCTCGAGACCACCTGGCAGACGCCGAACGGCTGGCTCATCGTCACCGATTGCCTGGTGGTCGGGCGCTGGCATCGCACCCACAAGCGTTCGAACACGCACCGTCGGACGCCGAGCGACTGGGACGCCGACCACGTGCTGCTCCGGCTGGCTCGCTGTGAGCACGGCTCGGTGGATCTCAGCCTGGTGTGCGAGCCGAACTTCGACTACGGCCGCGAGCCCGAGTCCTGGCAGTACGAGGGGGAGGACTACTCCTCCGGCGTGATCAGCCATGCGGGCACCAACGTCACGCTGCGGCTGCGTACCGACCTGCGGCTCGGTTTCGACGGCCGGCGGGCACTGGCTCGCACCACGCTGCGGGAGGGGGACACCGCGTTCGTCGCGCTCACCTGGCGCCCGGAGGAGCCCCTGCTTCCGGACACCTACCTGCAGGCGTGCGTCGCCGTCGACCGGACAACGGAGTTCTGGCGCCAGTGGCTGTCGCGGGGCATGTTTTCCGACCATCCCTGGCGGCGCCATCTGCAGCGCAGCGCCCTCGCGCTGAAAGGACTGACCTACGCGCCGACCGGTGCTCTGCTCGCCGCCTCGACCACCTCGTTGCCGGAGACCCCGCGCGGCGAACGGAACTGGGACTACCGGTACAGCTGGATCCGCGATTCCACCTTCGCGCTGTGGGGCCTGTACACCCTCGGGCTGGACTACGAGGCCAACGATTTCTTCTCATTCATCGCTGACGTCGCCGAAAACGATGACGACGACATCCAGGTGATGTACCGGGTGAGCGGCGAGCCGAAGATCGATGAGGAGATCCTCGGTCACCTGTCCGGCTACGAGGGAGCCTACCCGGTACGGATCGGCAACGCAGCGGCACTGCAACGTCAACACGATGTCTGGGGCGTCGTCCTCGACTCCGTGTACCTGCACACCAAGTCCCGTGACTACCTCTCCGAACGGCTCTGGCCGGTGCTCGTGCGCCTCGTCGAGGCGGCGGCCACGCACTGGCGGGAGCCGGACCGCGGGATGTGGGAGGTGCGCGGGGCGCCGCAGCACTTCACCGTGTCCAAGATGATGTGCTGGGTCGCCCTGGACCGGGGTCGGCGGCTGGCGCAGATGCGGGGGGACGCCAAGACGGCGGCGCGCTGGCGGGCCGTGGCGGAGGAGATCCACGCCGAGGTGTGTGAGAAGGGTGTGGATCATCGCGGTGTGTTCACCCAGTACTACGGATCGAAGGCGCTCGACGCCTCACTGCTCCTGATTCCGCTGCTCGGGTTCCTGCCGGCGGCCGACGAACGCGTGAAGGCCACCGTGCTCGCGATCGCCGACGAGCTGACCGTCGACGGGCTGGTCCTGCGCTACCGCACGGAGGAGACCGACGACGGGGTCTCCGGCACCGAGGGCGCCTTCCTGATCTGCTCGTTCTGGCTGGTCTCCGCCTTGGTGGAGACCGGCGAGCTGACCCGTGCCCGGCAGCTGTGTGAACGGCTGCTGAGCCTCGCCAGCCCGCTGGATCTCTATGCCGAGGAGATTGATCCGGTCAGTGGCCGCCATCTCGGAAACTTCCCCCAGGCGTTCACTCATCTGGCCCTGATCAACGCGGTGATGTACGTGATCAGGGCCGAGGATGCCGAGGCCTACGCCCGGCCGTCCCCCTCGACCTGATCGTGCAGGCCGGTCCCGGGACGGGTAGCCACGGCGATCAGGCGAACCCGAGCGGGACGTGGC
>NZ_CDWTMG010000248.1:0-6926 GCF_977945845.1 Frankia sp. CcMO1 | reverse complement strand
CCCTCGTTATTACGGTCGACTGCACTGATCCCTATCCTGAGTGGCCTGATCGGACTGGTTGCGTCCACCGTCTGGGGGGGATTTCGGCGAATGCAAGCCGCGCAACGCGGCAGGGCAGCAATCGGCCGAAGACGGCAGGCCGATCGGTGCCCTGCCGGCGCCTAGCTGCCGGCTCAGTGCTCGCGGCCGAGGAGGATGTGCGGGTAAGGGAGAGCGGCCGTGGGGTGGACGGGTAATCGGGTAGGACGCTCAGAAGCGGCCGATCCCCCCCCGGGCGGCAGGAACCCCGCCTCCCTGCCGGGGAGACGGGGTGCGACGCGTCATCTGGTCGGGGTGGCGGGATTCGAACCCACGACCTCTTCGTCCCGAACGAAGCGCGCTACCAAGCTGCGCCACACCCCGTGACCGAGATGAAGCATACCCGACGGGCTCAGTGGTCCGACGGGGTGGGGTCGCCGGCCGGCAGCCCGGCCGGCACCAGGGTGAGCAGGGTCGCCTCCGGCCGGCAGCCAAGGCGCAGCGGCGCGAACGGGGACGTGCCCAGCCCGGGCGACACGTGCAGCCAGGACGACCGCCCGTCGACCTCGTGACGGGACAGTCCGCGAACCCGAGCCCGGTCCAGCCCGCAGTTGGTCACGAGCGCCCCGACTCGGGGCAGCCGGATCTGGCCCCCGTGCGTGTGCCCCGAAAGGGTGAGCCCCACCCCGTCCGCCGTGAACGCGTCGAGGACCCGCGGTTCCGGTGTGTGGGACAGTCCCAACGCGAGCTCGACGCCGGGCTCCGGGGGGCCGGTCACGACCGCGAGCCGGTCGCGGCGCAGCCGGGCGTCGTCCACGCCACGCAGGTCGATCCGGCGACCGTCGACCTCGATGACCGCCCGCACGTTGGTCAGCTCGGTCCACCCGCTGGCGGCGGCGAGACCACCGGCGAAGGCCGCCCAGTCCAGCGGAGCGCCCTTGGGCTCGGCCTCGTCGCCCCGCCGGAGGTAGCGGTGCGGGCTCTTCAGGGCCGGGACGAAGTAGTCGTTGTTCCCCGGTACGAAGACCCCGGGGAACGAGTAGAGCGACTCCAGCGCGGCGAGCAGGGGATCCCGGGCGTCGGCCGCGGACAGCACGTCACCAGTCAGGGCGACCAGGTCGGGGACGAGCCGGGCCAAGTCCCCCAACCAGGCGAGCTTGCCATGCTGACGGGGGGTGACGTGCAGGTCGGAGATGTGCAGCACGCGCAGGGGGCGCGCGCCGGCCGGCAGCACCGGGATCCGCACCCTCCGCAGGGTGTACGCCGTGCGCTCGTACAACCCGCCGTAGGCCGACACGAGCGCCCCCGCGGCCGCGACACCCACGAGAGTCCTCGCCGCTGTGTGACGCGCGTTCATCGTCCCAGTCTCACCCACCGCGGACGGTGACCTGCCGCCACCCGGCCCGGTTCCGCGCGCCACCACGCCGCACGCCACCGGGTGCCCCGCCGACGGAACCGGCGTGACCACCGTGCCCGCAGACCATAGGCTCCGGTGGTTATGAGCACCCTCAAGGAACGTCTGCGCGCCGATCTGACCGTCGCGATGAAGTCCCGTGACGAGCTGCGGACGTCCACCCTGCGGCTGGCCCTGGCCGCGGTGAAGGATGCGGAGGTGGCCGGCAGCTCCGCGCGGGTCCTCGACGACACGGAGGTTTCGAAGGTCCTGACCCGCGAGGTGAAGAAGCGCCGGGAGGCGGCCGACGCCTACACCGCGGCCGGTCGCGGCGACCAGGCGGACCGCGAGCGGGCCGAGGGCGAGGTGATCGAGGAATATCTGCCGAAGCAGCTCGGCGACGACGAACTGGCCACGATCATCGACCAGGTACTCGCGGGTCTGGATGTCAGCGGTCCACGAGCGATCGGTCCCGCCATGAAGTCCGTGCAGGCCGCGGTCGCCGGCCGGGCCGACGGCGGCCGGGTCGCCGCACTCGTGAAGGCCCGGTTGGCGGGCGGCTGAGCGAGCCGCGCGGCCCGCGTGAGCCGGTCAGCGCAGCCGGCTCTCGCCCTGGCCCCGGCCACCCCTGCCGTCCTCCCGGGCCAACGGCCCCGAGCCGCCTGAAGCGTTCAGCTGCCGACGCAGGTCCGTGCCCGGCTGGCCGCCCCCGGCCGGTCGGCCGTCATTCGGCTGGGCGAGCGTTCCGAAGCCGGGTAGCGCCGATCCACCCGGCAGGACGGCCGTGCCGGTCAGCCCCCCGGAGATCTGCAGGGTGACCTCGGTGTTGAGCGAGACCTCACTGCCTGGGGCGGGCGACATCGCCACGACGGTGCCGGGAGGCGCCGGATGCGGGACCGGCTGCGACCTGACATGGAAGCCCAGCTGGACGAGCGTCTGCTCGGCGACCTGCTGCGGCTGCCCGACCACGTCCGGCAGTACCTTCGTCGGCACCTTGGGCTGGGTGTTGTCCGGGGTCGGCAGCGGTTCGACCGGTAGCCCGAGGCCGGCGATCGTCCGGATCATCGTGCGGGACCACACCTGGGCGGGATATCCGCCACCGAAGACGTTGCGACCCTTCACATTGATCAGGGGATGCGACGTCGGTCCGCGCGGGTCCGCGAGGGTCACGGCCGCGGCGAGCTGGGGGATGTAACCCGCGAAGGAGGCGGTGCTGAACCCCTCCGCGGTGCCGGTCTTGCCGGCGGCCGGCCGGCCGATCTGCCCGTTCCCGCTGGCCGTCCCGTGGTTGATGACCCCCTGCAGCACGGCGCTGACCTTGTCCGCAATCTTCGGGTCGAGCACCTGCTGGCAGGGAGCGCCGGTGTCGAAGGGAAGCGGCCGGTCCGTCCCGCCCACCCGCTGGGTGATCGCGAGCACGGTCCGCGCGTCGCACTTCCTGCCCCGCGCGGCCAACGTCGCGTAGGCGATCGCCAGATCGAGGGTGCTGATCTCGTTGGATCCGAGGGTGGAGGAGCCGTCAACCCGGCCGATCCCGTCCACCCCCCTGCATTCGGGATCGTTGTTGTTGTGCTGCCGGATCCGGCACGAGGTGACGCCCATGCGACGGGCCACCTCGGCCGTCTTCAGCACGCCCAGCTTCTCGGCGAGCTGGATGTAGTAGGTGTTGACCGATGACCAGGTGGCGGTCGTCAACGAGTAGAAACCGTCCTCGCTGGAGTCGGCGTTGCCGTAGCAGTTCTTGCCCTGGGGATCCGGGTTCGGGAAGACGTTCGAGTGGTAGCAGAGGGGGGCGTGCAGCGTCGTGGAAAGCGGTAGTCCCGATTCGAGCGCGGAGATCAGAGTGAACACCTTGTAGGTCGATCCCGAGGAGAACGAGTCCTCGTCGACGGGATAGATCTCCTTGGTGTGGACGAAGTCCGTGGACAGAGCGGCGGGCTGTCCGTCCGCCGCCGGGCCGTAGACCCGGTTGATCGCCAGGGCGAGCACCTGGCCGGTGTTCGGCTGCACCATCGCGACGCTCGCCGCCACCCGGTTCCCGATCGGGATGACCTCGGTCGCGGCCGACTGCGCCGCCTGTTGCGCCACCGGGTCCAGCGTCGTTCTGATCGTGAGGCCGCCCTCGAACAGCAGTCTGCGCGCGTCCTCCTCCGTCGGGGCGAAGGATCTGTCGTTCAGCAGCCGCTGGCGCACGAGGGCGCAGAAGAACGGCGCGACCGAGTCGGCGCAGGGATCGGCCGAGTGGGGCGGCCGGTTGAGCACCACCTCGCCGTCGTGCGCCTGGTGAAAGGCCGCCGCGTCGATGTGATGAAGTTCGAACATGCGGTCGAGGACCACGTTGCGCCGTTCCCGCGCCGCCTGCGGATGCATCACCGGGTTGAAGGCGGTCGGGTTTTTCACCAGGCCGGCCAGCAGCGCCGCCTGCGGCAGGGTGAGCTTGTCGACGTCGACGTTGAAGTAGTGCTGCGCGGCTACCTGGACGCCGTACGCGCCATCGCCGAAGTAGGCGATGTTGAGATAACGCTCGAGGATCTCGTCCTTACTCAGATGGGCTTCGAGGTACAGCGCATAACGCGCTTCCCGAAGCTTGCGCTGGACGGTCTGCTCGGTCGCGGCCTCCTTCGCCTCGGCCGTCGTCGCGGACATCAGAAGAACGTTCTTGACGTACTGCTGGGTCAGGGTCGAGCCGCCCTGGGTGACCTCGCCGTTCTCCCGGTTGGTGAGATACGCCCGGACGAGACTCTTGTAATCCAGCCCGTCGTGCTCGTAGAACCGGGAATCCTCGATGTCGATGATCGCCTGACGCATCACCGGCGGAACGCGGCCCAGGGACACGACCTCGCGGTCCTGCTCCCCGCGCAGCACGGCGAGGACGTTCCCCCGCGCGTCGAGGACGCGCGACGCCTGGGCCAGCGGGGGGACAGCCAGGTTGGCCGGCAGGTCGAGGAAGTCGTCCGCGCCGCCCTTGACGGTCAGTCCGGCCGCCCCCACCACCGGCAGGGCCAGCATGCCGACGAGCACGCCCGCCACCACGCTGATCACACCGGCGCCGAGCAGCCGCGTGGCCACGAACCCCAGCCGGCGGGCCGATGATGCGATGGGACGAGGCGCGGGCTGGTCGACGTCGCCGAAGCGGAGTTCGTCAGGCTCGTACCGGCGCCCCGGTACACGATCGCGGGCGGAATCCTCGAACCGCCCACGACCGGGCGTGGGGTGCCCAGGGGGCGCGGTCATCCAGGGACCTCCGTCCAGCCAGGCTGGGCCACCCGTCGGAGCATACGGGCCAACATTCGATCAACAAGCGCCACCCCCGCCGCCCCGATTTCCACGAACACCGCAAGGCGGCGGCCCATCGCAGCCGATAATGCCGTGAGCTGGGACGTCGCAGTTCCAGCCCCGGCCGGCGACCCTGCCGGTCCCGGGCGCGCCCCGGAGGACCGTGACAACCTCCACACCGGCTGCCCCGCCGTCCACGCTCCACACCTCTACTTTTAGGCGTCATCGTGATTTCTGTCCCACAGTGGGGCAATCTCGTCAAAACGGAAACGAAGCGATGAAGAACCCGCACCACCTCCGAGCCGATACCTCATTGTCACGCAACAGACATGCGGAAGTCACAGACAGCACTACCATGGCGATCCGGATCAATGGCCCGGACTAGTCATTTGGACAACCACCCGTGTGGGGTCTGTGCCGTGGCCACGCCACTCCGTACGGTTTCGGGGCAACGCCACGTCACCACCCGCACGGGCCCCTGACCCGGACTCGAGAAGAAAGGCAGGTGGCATGACCAGAAGCCTGACCCCCACCGTCAGCACGCCACGCCGTGCCAACACGACCCATCTCGTGGGTTCCACCGTCGACGGCGACTGGACGGCCCACGCCGCCTGTCGCGACCTCGACCCGGATGAGCTGTTCGTCCAGGGCGCCGCCCAGAACCGGGTGAAGACCCGGTGCTTCGGCTGCGCCGTCCGCACCGAGTGCCTCGCGGACGCTCTCGACAACCACGTCGAGTTCGGCGTCTGGGGGGGCATGACCGAACGGGAGCGTCGCGCGCTGCTACGTCGCCGCCCGGACGTCACGTCCTGGCGGAAGCTGCTCACGGACGCCCAGGCCGATCACAGATCGGCCTCCGCCGGCTGATTCAGCGGTGGTCCGACCAGTCCCCCAAGGCCGATCGGATCCTTCGCCGGCTATCCCCGCCCGAGGACAACGTCGTCCCGGTCCGGGATCACACACATCCGCTGTCAACCGCGTTCTCTCGCCCGGATGAACCGGGGCTCGCCGATCAGGATGATCAAGCTGATCAAGCGGTCCGATCCAGCCGTTCGTCACGCGCGAGCGCATCGCCGATCTCCCGCAGTCCGACGAGATCGTGCACGTCTTCCGACAACGCCTCCACCTCCACCATCGGGGTGTCGGGATGGGCGCTGGTGAACCGCTCCCGCAGCCGCGCCTCCCGGCTCGCTAGCCGGACCCGATCGGCGTGGATGCGCAGCACCGCGGCGGCAAGCGGATGCTCCCCGTGCTCCTCGAGGTTCTCGGCGGCGGCGAGGCTGCGCTCGACGTTGAGCGCCTCGGCATCGCTGTGGTGCATCCGGTTCACGACCAGTCCGGCGAGGGGCATCCCCTCCGCGTCGAGCCGATCGACGAAGTAGGACGCCTCCCGTAGCGCCGCGGCCTCGGGCGCGGCGACCACGATGAACGAGGTGCCGGGATCGCCGAGCAGGCGGTAGGTCTCCTCCGCCCTCGCCCGGAAGCCACCGAACATCGTCTCCAGTGCCGCCACGAACTGGCTGACGTCGGTCAGCAGTTGGGCGCCGAGCACCTTGGTGAGGACTCGAGTGAACATGCCGAGGCCGGCGCCGAGCACCTTCACGTACGCCCGCCCGCCGGCCTTCGCCGGCGCGAGCAACAGTCGTAGCAGCCTTCCGTCGAGGAAGGCCCCGAGCCTCGTCGGAGCATCGAGGAAGTCCAGTGCCGACCGGGTCGGGGGCGTGTCGACCACGATCAGATCCCACATGCCGGTGGCGTCGAGCTGGCCGAGCTTCTCCATCGCCATGTATTCCTGGGTGCCGGCGAAGGAGGACGACAGCGACTGGTAGAAGGGGTTGGCAAGGAGGGCCTCGGCCCGCTCGGGGGTGCTGTGCGCCAGGACGATCTCGTCGAACGTCCGCTTCATGTCCAGCATCATCGCGTCGAGGCGACCACCGGCGGCACCGGCCACCTCGCGTGGGGTGTTGTCGAGCGCGGTCAGGCCCAGGGCCTGGGCGAGTCGCCGCGCCGGGTCGATCGTCAGGACGACGACGTTGCGCCCGCGCTCGGCCGCCCGCAGCGCGAGCGCCGCGGCCATGGTCGTCTTGCCGACCCCACCCGAGCCACAGCAGACCACGATTCGTTCCGTGTCGAGCATCGCGTCGACGTCGAGCAGTGGCACGCCGGCCGGATGCGGACGCGTCCGGCGCGTTCCCGGCCCGCCGCGGCGCGCCGCCGACTGCCGGACGCTCCCCGCTGC
>NZ_CDWTMG010000247.1:0-7011 GCF_977945845.1 Frankia sp. CcMO1 | reverse complement strand
TTTACGTTCGGCCCGACCTGGCTGTCCCGGTCCGACGTCAAGGTGCGGATCGACGACGAGATCCGGGAGGCCGCGCTCGCCACCTCGACCACCCCGCGCCCGCCGGCCCCCGGTCGACCCGGCTTCCCTGGCGCGCCACCGGGCGGACCGGGCCCACGGATCGGGTACCCGGGCGCACCGAACGGCCCGAACGGGCCGGGGAGTCCCGCCACGCCGGGGAGTCCCGCCATGCCGAGTGGTCCCGGAGCACCCGGTGGTCCGGTCAGCCGTCCGATGGGGGGATACCCACCACCGGTTGGGCCGGGCTGGGGTGGATTCCCGCCGGGCAACACTCCACCGCCGCGGTCGACCCCACCGCCGCGGCCGCTCGGCCCCGGGTACGGCGGCCCCGGCGGCCCCGGGTACGGCGGACCGGGCGGCCCCGGCGACCAGACGTACCGGCCCGGTCCGGGGGGACCGGTGCACGGGATGGCGGGGGTACCACCGACCGCCACCCGCCAGGCCGGGCACCAGTCGAATCCGAACGCCCGTAACCGGACGCCGCTCATCATCGGAGCGGTCGCGTTCGTCGTCATCGTCGGCATCGTGGCAGCGGTGACGAACTCGGGCGGCGGCAGCCGCGGCGGTGACCGCGGCGGCGGCACGGCACGCCTCGCAACCGCCTACCGGGGAACGGCGCTGTCGGTGCAGGGCCTGAGCCCCTACAGCGTCGATGTCGATCCCGACGGCTCGCTGCTCGTCTCCAGCCTCGCGACGGACCGCATCCAGAAGATCACCCCTGCCGGGGCGGTCAGCGACCTCGCGGGCACCGGAGCCGGCGGGATCAGCGGCGACGGCGGCCCGGCCAGCGCGGCGCAGCTTGACGGGCCCGGATCGACCACCCGTGACAAGGCCGGCAACATCTACATCGGGGACGCGAAGAACAACCGGATCCGCAAGATCAGCCCAGCCGGGGTAATCACTACGATCGCCGGCACCGGTGACGCCGGTTACGGCGGCGACGGCGGCCCAGCCACCGCGGCGAAGATCAACGGCCCGAACGATCTCCAGATGACCGACGACGGCACCCTCTACTTCGCCGACCTCGCCAGCGACACCATTCAGAAGGTGACCCCGGGCGGGATCATCACCACCGTCGCCGGGACCGGCGAGGAGGGCTTCTCGGGTGACGGCGGCCCGGCCACCCGGGCCAAGCTGAACGTGCCGTCGCTCACCGTCGGCCCGGACGGCCGGACGCTCTACCTCGCCGACTACCGCAACCACCGGATCCGCCGGGTCGACCCGAACGGCGTGATTACCACGATCGCCGGCACCGGCGGCGAAGACTCCGGCGGCGAAGGCTCCGGCGGCGACGGCGGCCCAGCGGCCGCCGCCCAGTTCAAGAACCCGAGCTCGGTCGCGGTCGACGGCAGCGGCGCGCTCTACATCGCGGACAACGGCAACGACCGGGTGCGCCGCATCGATCCGAACGGCACCATCACGACCGTCGCCCAACCGGGCTAGGGTATCGCCGGTGACCTAGGGTATCGCCGGTGACACGGATGGTCGGACGACTCGTGACGACCATCGTCCACTCCCCGGACTCGTAGCAGCCGTGAGGACTGACCGTGGATGACGAGCCTGACCGACGATCGGTGTTACGGACCGCCGGAGCCGGCGGGCTCGGACTCGCCGCGCTCGGGCTCGGTGGCGGCCTGATGAGCGCCTGCCAGCAGGAGGACGCCCCCCACCCGACACCGACGGAGATCGACTGGCGCACGCTCGACGAACGGCTGATCGGTCCGCTGCTGCGACCGACCGATCCGGACTACGCCGTCGCCAGCATGCTGTTCAACCCGGCTTTCGACGCGGTACGCCCGCAGGCGGTGGTCCGTGCCATGTCTGCGGGGGACGTCACGGCCTGCATCGACTTCGCCCGCTCCACCGGGATACACCTCGTCGCGCGGGCCGGTGGCCACAGCTACGGGGGCTACTCGACGACGACCGGGCTGGTCGTGGACGTGACTGCGATGGCGTCGGTCCGGCCGGGGCCCGACGGCACCGCGCTGATCGGGGCCGGAGCGCTGCTGATCGACGTCTACTCCGCACTCGCCGAGAACGGGCTGGCGCTGCCGGCCGGATCATGCCCGACCGTCGGCATCGCCGGGCTCGCCCTCGGCGGCGGCATCGGAGTGTTGAGCCGGCGCTACGGTCTGACCTGCGATCGGATGGTCTCCGCCGAGGTCGTGCTGGCCTCCGGGGAGACCGTGCGCACCGACGCCGACACCGAGCCGGACCTCTTCTGGTCGCTACGCGGCGCGGGCGGGGGCAACGTCGGCATCGTGACGTCGTTCACCTTCGCCACCCATCGGGCGACACCGTTGGTGCTGTTCACCTACCGCTGGCCCTGGGACGTGGCCGCGGACGTGCTCACCGCGTGGCAGGGCTGGATCGCCGACAGCGGCGGCGCGCCAGAGGACCTGTGGTCGACCTGCGTCATGACCTCGATGCCGACGACCGGGGTCACCGGCAGTCCGGCCCTGCGGGTGAGCGGCGTGCTCGCGGGCGGCGCCGACGACACGCGGATCACGTGGCTGCGGGATCGACTCGCCAACCTCGTCGCCGCCGTCGGCCGGAGGCCCTCGAGCACCTTCGTCGCCCAGCGTGGCCATCTCGAAACGATGCTGCTCGAGGCGGGCTGCGCGGGCAAAAGCGTTGACACGTGCCACCTGCGCGACCGGACGCCCGGAGGCACCCTGCCACGGGTGGCCCAACGGGCCGCCTCGGCGTTCCTCGCCGAACCGATGCCAGCCGGCGGGGTCGAGACGATGCTCGCCGCGCTCGAGCGACGCCAACGCACGCCCGGGGCCGGTCCGGGTAGCATGATCTTGGATTCCTGGGGCGGCGCGATCAACCGGGTCGGCCCGGGTGACACGGCGTTCATGCACCGCGACACGCTCGCCAGCGCCCAGTTCGTCGCCGGGTACTCCGTCGACGCCTCCCCGGCGGACAAAGAGGCTAACCAGAGCTGGTTGCGATCCACGGTGGCGGCGACGGCGCCGTTCATGTCGTCGTCGGCGTACCAGAACTACATCGACCCGGACCTCACCACCTGGGCCGATGCGTACTACGGGGCGAACCTTCCACGGTTACGCCAGGTCAAGCGCGCCTACGACCCGGACAACCTGTTCCGCTTCGCGCAGAGCATCGCGCCGTCCTGAGCGGTCCCGGCGGTCCCGAGCGGGGGCTTCCCCGGCCAGGCCGGCCATTGCCCCGGGCAGCCACCCCGCGCCGGGAATCGAGGTCGACCGACCCGGGGTGGCATGCACTATTAGATCCGTTCACGTATCCGTTGCCTACTGCCCACCTATGGTCAGATCCCTGTCCATCCGCTGTCCCCCGGCCCCGCCACCGCGCAGTTCACTCACCGCTCCGGCGATTCATCTTGCGGCAACTACTCAAGGTGAGTACACACATGCTGTCGGTAACACACCGGCGTTGGTGTCCGTCTGGCCGTGTCGACTGGGTTTTCTGTGAGGTCCTCGATGAAAAGAATCTTCTGGCCGTATGGTGTCGGGCTGTTCGCCCTGTTCTTCGCGGTGACGGCACCGGGTAACGCCGCCGATGTAGTGCACAGCGCCGTCGGTGCGCTCGGTGGTGTGGCCGACGGACTGTCCACCTTCGTGTCCCAGGCGGCTACCTGACCGGAGCGACAGCACACCCGGAGTGTCCGGAACAGGAAATCCGGATCAGGAAAGCTGCCTAGCCAGCGGCCTGGTCACGGCCACGGTCCCACTCCAGTCCGAGATGTCGGATTCGACGACCCCCCACCGCGCTCCCTTGGCTGTGATGACCCGGCCGTCGCCGATGTACATCCCGACATGGCCCGGTGCCTCGGCGGTGCCGTCGGGGCCCGGGGTGAACAGCAGGTCCCCCGGCTGCGGATCGACGCCCGCGACCTGCGGGCCGAACCGCAGCTGGTCGGTCGTCACGCGGGGGAGCTCGATGCCGATGCGGCGATACGCCTCCCGGACCAGCGACGAGCAGTCCCAGGCCTCGGGACCGGTCGCACCCCAGACGTAGGGCTTGCCGATCTGCGACTGCATGAAGGCGACCATCGGGGCGACCGAACCAGCGGGGATGCCGACGCCGAGCTCCAAGGCGTCGCCGTACACCTGCGCCTGCGCGAGGATCGCGCGGACGTAGTTACGCGTCTCGGTGTACGGCGGAATGCCGGCGAAGGCAAGCACCGCACCCGCTCCCGCGTTGTACGCGGCCAGCATCTTCTCCTGGGCCGCGCCGGACACGGAGGCGACCGAGGCCGCCACCGCGCAGTCGTACCGGGCCGCCGCGGGGATCGCATCGGCCGGGTTCCACACGTCGCCCTGCCCGTGGGACGCCCACGTCCCGGGCATGAACTGGGCGATCCCCATCGCGCCCACGGGTGACCGGGCCCGCGGGTTGAAACCCGACTCCTGGTGTAACTGGGCGGCCAGCAGGGCGGGAGTCACCTCGGCGCACCCGGCCGCGTTCGCCGCATCAATGATCGTCTGCAGGTACTCGGCCGGGATGCCGTCGGAGTTCCTGATGGTCCGGTTACCCCCGCCCTGATCCTGGATGAAGGGACCGGCGATGATCAGAATGAGGACGAAGACCAGCATGACAACGCCGCCGATGACGAGAGCCGCGCCCGCCCCCGTCCAGACCAGCCAGCGGGAACGCTTACGAGTGAAGCCGCGGGCCATCACGCCTCACCGGCCCGGTGCGTCGCCGGCGACGCTCGACAGATCCGCGCCGGCGACCCGCCACGTCCCGTCGGTCTGGCGCAGGAGAGTGAGCGCCGGGGTGGACAGCGCCACCACCGGGGCGGCGCCGCCCGCCGCCGTCTCGCGGCGCACGTTCAGCTGAAGCACCACCCGACCGGTGGCCGTCGTGTCGATCCCGCCCAGGGGCGTGGTCGCCAGCACGGTCACCCGCGAGTGGGTGCCCGCGGCGCGCACCTCCTGCCACGCCTGGCCGTCCTCGCCGGCAGCGGTTCCGGGCCCCCCGGCGCCCGAACCACCGAGGCCCGCACCCCCGGCGCCCAGGCTGGCCGCGAAGTCCTCGGTGAGGCAGTCGCGGGCCCGCTCGACACCGGCTGCCGGGCCGGGGTCCGTCCGGGCGTCGAAGGACTGCCAGCGCGTGAAGCAGTCGGCGGCTACCGCCGCCGGGTCCTTCCGGTCCACCTCGCCGGTGGGTAGCGCAGACGCGGTGGCCAGCGGCGGACCCGGCGCCTGACTCGCCCCGGGCGGTGGCCCCGTGGTGGCGGACGGGGCGGGAGACGGAGCGGGGGACGGATCGGCAGCACTGCCCGGCGCGCCGCATCCGGCCACGGTGCCCACGGTGAGCAGCAGTCCGACGGCCAGCCAGAACCGGGGCCTCACCGCGGCCGGCCGGAGCGAGGCGGCACCGAGGTGAGATCGCTCATTCCCGACCGTCCAGCCAGTCCCGCACCCGCCCCCGACGCACCCGCCACTGGTGACCGACCTTGCGGGCCGGGATGGCCCGTTCCGAAAGCAGCTTGAGGACGGTGCTCTCCGACAACCGCAACCAGGTGACCAGTTCATCGACGGTGAGCACTTCGTCGTCGTCGGAGGGTCGGGAGGGCGCACCACCGGCGGGCGTCGGCGCGAGCGGAGGGGGCGCGAACGGAGGCGCCGCGGCGGCGGGCGCCGGTGTGCTGCGGGAGGCGACGGTCGGTGGCATGCCGGTCGGGCGGGCCGAGGCCGTGCGGACCCGGCCGGATGCCGCCGGAGCGGACCGGGCCGGGGCCGAGCCGACCGGGGATTTCGCGGGCGTCGCGTTCTGCGGTGCGCCGGATCGCTGGGATGGCCGAGGCGTCGCCGTCGAGAAGCCGTCCTGCGCCACCGACGCTCCTTTCCCATCTGCCGCACGCACGGTGCCCGTGTAGTCCAGGCCGCCCCCAGCCCGCCGCGTCGCGGATCACAGCCGAACCGTCCGCCGGTTCGTCCCCTCGATCCGGACGGCACATCTCCGGTTCCGGAAGGTACACCGACCCACCCAGGATGGGTAGCTTCGACCAGAGCTTGTCATACTCGAATGACTCGTGTTACATCGATCCGACCGCAGCCGAGCGCAGATAACAGTAAGTAACCTTAACTGGCACTAGCTAACCTTAGAAGGCCGGGAGGTCGACGGCGCGTGAGCGATGTGCCACAGGCACCGTACGGTGAGGAAGGCGACGCGCGGCCCGTTTCGCTCATTGGTGCCCGCATACCCTCGCCGGTCTCCCATCCCGACGGTCCGCCCATCCGAAACGATCAGTACATACGAGACGATCAGTACGTACGGGACGAAGCGGCAGGCACCGAAGACGTAAAGTCACCTCCCCATGCACGATCCGGGCGCCGACGACATCGACGGCGGGGCGGAACGGGCTCGCCGCAGCCACTCGACGAAGCGTGGCAGAGCGAGGCATTCCACCTCGATGATGCGACATCGGCGGCCCGTTCGGGTGCGGACCGTACAAACACGTCCGACGACATACCGCCATCGGTGCCGGGTACCAGGACCGAGGCACCCGGCACCGGGCCGGGCCGGGTGACCTCGGGCGCGGACACCAGCTCCCGGCGCACCCGCGGCGCCGCTGCCCGGCGCGCCGGCCGCCCGTCGGTGATTCCGCCCCGTAACCAGGCTGATCCCTCCCGCCGTCCAACCCGGCCGGCAGATCCCCGCGGTTCGACCCCGGTTCCCCCAGGCGCGGTGGAATCCTCGCAGGAGGTGAACACCGCGCCGGGTGGCAGCGCGTCAAGTGGCAGCGCGTCGGGTGGCAGCGTGCCGGGTGGCAGCGTGCCGGGTGGCAGCGCGTCAGGCCGAGGCGTCAGCCCGGTTGCGCGTCCTGGTTCCCGTGGCGGCCCAACTGCGGTACCACCACACCCAACCGGGCCACTGCCGGCCCCGAACGGGCCGCGCGTCCGGCCGCCGCGCGCCTCCGCGCCCCGTCGTCCGCAGCCTCCGCGGCCGCCGCGGACG
>NZ_CDWTMG010000246.1:6146-7365 GCF_977945845.1 Frankia sp. CcMO1 | reverse complement strand
TGAACTTCCCAAACAGGCCCTAGGGTCGTAACAGACGGGGACCATGTCGAGCTGCTGGGCGGCGAGACCCATGGCCAGCCGGGCCCGCCGCAAGGCGGTGGCATCGTCGATGGTGTCGTCCACCTGGACGAACCCCGGAACGGGGGTTACCCGCAGGCGCTCGCCGTCGACAGCGAAGTCACAGCTCGCGACCGTACGCACGATCTCGCCGAACGCCGCTTCGGCGGAGCGGCCCGGCCGCGTCGGCAGGACGACGACCACCTCGCCGGGGCGGCCCTGGCCGATGGCGGAGCCACGCCACCGATGCAGACCACCTGCCAAGGCAGCGACCTGATTGAGCAGGGACAGGCAGGCGCCCGGAGCGAGGCGCTCGCGCAGCCGGCCGAACTCGGCAATGTACAGAAGGCCGACGACACAACTCCGGCCCGTCGATCGAGTGCGGCTCCGGGCCTGCTGGACGGTCGCGACGGCGCGATCGTGGTGCTCGTGATGGTAATGCCGTCGTCCTGGCACCCGCATGACCCGCCGCCATCCGGATCCATTCGGGACGACGAGGTCACTCGTTCGCGGATCCAGATCCGCCACCGCGTACTCCGGCGGCGGAACTGCCATGTTCAGTGTGTTGATCCCCCCCCGGCGTCGGCCTTTCAGTGACCGTTTCAGCGAAATTCGCAGCCATGAACTGAACTCTCGCTAGGGGGACGTAATGAAGTAACAAATACGTGATCGAGAGCATCATTGCAGGTCACAGGCCTGCGGGGGGTTCGAAACGCGCAAGTTATTTAATTTCGACTCCTAGATGCGCCGGATAATTCTAAATCTTTTTGGTGTAGGGAGTCGTGGGAACCGGGGCTGTACTCCTCTCGCCTGGCCGAAAAGTAAATACCTGGGCGCCTGATTCTCTGCTGGTTCGGCTTTATCGCTGGTTCGGCTTTATCGTGGCCGACACTTTACCAGCTGGGGTTCGGGTGTCTGTGGGTGGGCTGTGCGCCAGGAGGGAGATGATACGTTGCGTTGGCGGTATGTGAGTTAGATTTAACGTTCTGTTCATCCTTTCCGGTAACCATCCTTACTCGCGCGCGGATCGCGGACGATTCGGCGTCCGCGGTCTCCGCGGGAACGGCTACGGGAACGGCTACAGGACACGGCCGGCATGACCGGACGCGACTGGGCGCGACCGGGCACGGAAAAGGCTCCCCGGTTTTTCGGGGAGCCCTAT
>NZ_CDWTMG010000246.1:0-5813 GCF_977945845.1 Frankia sp. CcMO1 | reverse complement strand
TATGTACGCATGGTGTCGATGAAGTTACGCCGCGCAATGAATGGTCTGAGGTTCGCGCTTTTCCCGCAGGTAGCAGCCATGATGGCGCCGCGCCTGGTGATGCTGTTGATCATGGGAGCGGCCAGTCCGCCGAGCGGACAGGGGGTGCGATCTGTCAAGCTCGTAGCGAACGAAGCACGTCGAGGATCGGCGGTGACGCGGGGCCGATCCTGCCGATCGGCAGGATCGGCCCCGCGTCGACTCACGCGCAGGCGCGCCCCGGTCGGATGGAAGGAGATGCTCGCCATGGCCTCGCGCTTAGCGCGATCTGACGAGAAGGACGAGAAGGTCGATCGGCGGGTCCGGGTGCAGGGGGAGCCGGTCGACTCCTACCCGCAGCTGCCACCGGAGGTCGGCCGCGGTTCCATCCGCAGGATCACCGTTGTCGGTGAGCCTGTTCTGCACCGGCCCTGTAAGAAAATCACCGAGTTCGGGACCGCGGAGCTCGCTGCGCTGATCGACGACATGTTCACCACCATGTACGGCGCCGAAGGTGTCGGACTCGCGGCGAACCAGATCGACGTTGACGCCGCGGTCTTCGTCTACGACTGCACCGACGAGGATGGTGTGCGGCACGTGGGCCATCTGGTCAACCCCGTCCTGGAGGAGGCGCCGCCGACGGAGCGCCGGCTCGTCAAGGGAGATGAGGGGTGCCTGTCTGTTCCGGGGGCCTACATGGAGGTCGCCCGGCTCGGGCATGCCGCTGTCCGCGGTCAGGACCAGCACGGTGCCCCGCTCCGCCTGGAGGGAACCGGCTATTTCGCCCGTTGCCTGCAGCATGAGACCGATCACCTGTACGGCAGCCTCTACATAGACCGGCTGTCGAGCCGCGGACGCAAGAAGGCCCTCCGCGAGATGGAGGAGCGGACCGAGGAGATCTTCGCCCGCCGGGTCGAGGTGGCCGCCCAGCTCGGCAGGTAGCGTGCCACTGGCGCGCGCTACCTGTCCTACGAGAAAGGCTACCTGTCCTGCGAGAAAGAGGGAGTCGGCGGTGGATGTGGTGTTGCGGCGGGCGGCCGAGGCGGCGACGGGCTTCATGCCCGCGGAGGATGGCCTGGCGCTCTACGCGGCGGCGACGCGGGTATCGGCCGGCGGCCTGATCTGCGAGGTCGGCACCTACTGCGGTAAGTCGACCCTGTACCTGGCCGCGGCCGCCCGGACGGTGGGGGCGACGATGGTCACCGTGGATCATCATCGCGGGTCGGAGGAGAACCAACCCGGGTGGGAGTACCACGATGCCGATCTCGTCGACCCGCGTAGCGGCCGGCTGGACACGCTGCCCTTCCTGCGGCGGACGCTGGAGGACGCGGGCGTCGAGGACGTCGTGACGGCGGTCGTCGGCCGCTCCGAACGGGTGGGGCGATGGTGGTCGACCCCGGCCGACCTGCTCTTCCTCGACGGTGGGCACACCGAGGAGCAGGCCCAGGCGGACTACGAGGCCTGGGGCCGCCATGTGCGGCCCGGCGGTCTCCTGGCCATCCACGACGTCTTTCCGAACCCGGCGGACGGGGGCCAGGCACCCTACCACGTTCTGGTGCGAGCGCTGGCGGAGGGCTTCCGCGAGCTGTCGTGCGCGGGTTCGCTGCGCGTCCTACGCCGCGTCGACTGAGCGGCATCCGCAGGCCGGCCGCTGCCGAGGAAGCCGGCGCTCGGCGGGTGTCCCCACCTCCGTCCCCACCTCCGCCCGCGGCTCCGTCCGCGGCTCCGGAAGCCGCCTGCCGCCCTGCCGAGGCTCGTCGGACTCCTTGTCGAGGACACAGATCCCCTCGGGGAGGTCGTCGCCGCGGAAGAGGGTCTCGGTGACCCCGCCGGCCAACGTGTCGACCGCGAGGATCACCGCCGCCGCGGTCCAGGTTGACTGTTCGGCCGGCCAGAACGTCGCGGTCTCGAACTGCCAGCCCGTCCAGTAGCTCCCGTCGGCGTGCCGCAGGTGCTGCATGTCCATGACCAGCTTGGTCGCCGCGGCGGTCTCGCCCACGAGATGCAGGGCGATGGCGAGTTCGCAGGTCTCGGCCCCCGTGACCCAGGGCTCGTCAGCCACGCAGCGGATACCCAGACCGTCGACGACGAAGTCGTCCCACCGGCTGGTGAGCCGGGACCGACCCGCGGACCGGCGCAGCGCTCCGCCGATCACCGGGTAGTACCAGTCCATCGACCACCGGTCGCGGGGGGCGAAGTACTCCGGGTGAGCGACGAGGGTGTGCCGCAGCGCGCCGGTCGCCCGTTCCCAGGCCGGTGGCACCTCCCCGACCAGGGCGGCGAGCGCCATCCCGCAGCGCAGGCTGTGCAACGTGCTGGAGCATCCCGTCAGCAGGGCCTCGGGGTAGTCGACACCGTCCGACGACCGGGCCCACCAGATCTGTCCGGTCGGGCTCTGCATATCGACGACGAAGTCCAGGGCCGCCTCGACGACCGGCCAGATCCTCGTGAGGAAGGCGCGGTCACCGGTGGCCAACCAGCGGTGCCAGGCTGCGGTGGCGACATAGGCGCACTGGTTGCTGTCGGCGAAGTCCTCCTTGACCGCGCCGCCGACGTAGCTCGTCGCCCAGGATCCATCCGGCCGCTGGTTGCGACACAGCCAGGCCCACGCGGCGTCGGCGGCGTCGACCAGGCCGCCGAGGTCGAGGGCCATGGTGCATTCGAGATGATCCCACGGGTCGGTATGGCCACCGGGATACCAGGGGATGGCGCCGTCCGGCTCCTGGACGACGGCGATCGCGGTCGCGGTCGCGGTGAGCGCCTCGGGGGTCAGGACCGGAGCAGACTCAACCGGCCGCACGCGTTACCTCCGGCTTCCTCAGATACAGCACGATGCTCTTGCCGATGATCGGATTGAGGGCCCGCTCGGCGAGGCGGGTGATGCGGGGACGGCGCATCATGTCCCACACCAGCAGCCGGTGGTAAAGCCGCGTCGCCGGATGGCCGTCGTCGTGGACACCGACGAGACACCGCAGCCACCAGTACGGGGCGTGCAGGGCGTGCGCGAAATGGGTGCCGGCCGGTTCCAGTCCCACCGCGGTCAACCGATCACGAAGCTCGTCCCGGCGGTAGATGCGGACATGGCCCCCCTCGACGCTGTGATAAGCCGTCGACAGGCTCCAGCACACCTGCTCGGGGAACCGGTTCGGGACGGTGACCGCCACCCACCCCCCGGGCCGCAGCACCCGGGCGATCTCCGCCATCGCCGCCGTGTCGGCGGGCAGGTGTTCGAGCACCTCGGCGGCGATGATCCGGTCGAAGGTGCCGTCGGCGAACGGCAGCGCCAGCGCGTCACCGCGTACTCCGGCGGCCTTCGCCTTGGGTGGAGCCTGTCCCTCCAGGGCCATCGCGGCGAGCATCGCGTTGACGCCGGCGACCTCGTCGGCGGAGTAGTCCAGCGCGATGACCTCGGCGCCCCGTCGGAACGCCTCGAACGTGTGCCGCCCGGCGCCGCATCCCAGGTCGAGCAGCCGGCAGCCCGCGGAGACGGGAAACCGGTCGAAGTCGACGGTCAGCATGCGTCGGCCGTCAGCCGGTCAGCGTCGACGACGCCGGTGCGGACGCCCCGGCGCCGGGTGCGGACAGCGGTGCTGGCGTTGCGGTGGCTGGTGTTGCGGCGCCGGGTGTGGACAGCGGTGCCGGCATCCCGGAGGGCGGGACGGGCGGCGCCCAGCGGGCCGCCGATCCCAGTTCCGGGACGGGAGGTCCCGGGAAGGGGGAGGTGGGCGTCCCGCCGACTGCCGCGATCCGCTCGGCGTACCAGTCCGCGGTGGCCGCGGCGGCCGCCCGCCAGGAGAACCGCGCCTCCACCCGGCGGCGCCCGGCGGCACCCATTCGGGCCCGTCGTTCGGGGTCGTCGAGCAGGGAACCGATGGCGTCCGCCAGGGCCCCCGCATCCCCCGGCGGGACCAGCAATGCGGCCTCCCCGTCCGGACCGGCGACCTCGGGCAGCGCCCCGGCGGTGGTGGCGACCAGCGGGATCCCGCAGGCCATCTCCTCGACGGCGGGCAGGCTGAACCCCTCGTACAGCGAGGGAACGACCGCGACCTCGGCGGAGCGCAACAGGTCCACCAGCTCCAGTTCCGGCATGTTGGAACGGAACATCACGGCGTCGGCCAGGCCCAGCTCGGCAACCTGGCGCTGGGCCGTTCCCCCTTCGCGGGCCTTGCCGACGCAGACCAGGTGCGCCGAGCGATCCACCCGCAGCTTCGCGAGCGCCTCGAGCAGGACGAGCAGGCCCTTGAGCGGAACATCGGCGCTGGTCACAACGACGACACGGCCCGGAACCGCCGGATTGCCCGAGGGCGCCGGCGTGAAGACGTCGGCGTCGACTCCCAACGGAACCGTGTGCATGACCGCTGAGGGGAGGTTCATGTCTGCGATGATCTCTCGCCGGGAGCTCTCCGACGGGATGACGATGCCGTCCAGCCCCCGCGCGACCCGGGCCTGCATCGGGAGGAACGAGTACCACCGGCGCAGGCCCAGCCGGGACGTGAAGGTGGTTGCCGCGGCGAGGTGCAGGCGGCGATCGACCGTGATCGGATGATGCACGGTGCCCACGACCGGGATCCGGTACGGGCGCAGGGCCGCCCGCAGCGCCAGCAGGCCGTATCCCAGCCCCTGGTTGTCATGGACGATGTCGAACGGCGGTCGGCCCCCGGATGCCCTGGGACGCAGGGCCTGGCAGGCACGCAGGCTGAAGGCGAGCGGCTCGGAGAACTGGCCGGTCCGCATCATGGCGAACTCGACGACGTCCGGCAGGCCGTGGAACTCGGCCAGTCCGGGCCACCGGAACGGGTCGGAGTCCCGGTAGAGATCGAGGCTGGGCAGCTCGGTGAGGCCGACCCCCTCCTCGAGCACCGGGTACGGCGGCCCGCTCACCACCTGGACGCGGTGCCCCAGGGCGACCAGTTCGCGGGACAGATGTCGGACGTACACACCCTGGCCACCGCAGGTGGGCAGACTCCGGTACGATAACAACGCAATCCGCAACTGTGCGCCCTCCGTCCGTCTCGGGCCATGTCCTGGTTCCTCGACGTCGAGGGTGGCGCCGCTTCCTGGCACATTAGGATATTGAGTGCCGATCTTCATTGAAATGGGCCGACGCTGCGTCCCAGAGGTGTGCTTTGCGTCACATTAGGACTCTTCGTCGCGAGTCCAAGATCTGCGGCAACGAGGGAGACTTGCCTATCCAGAGGGTTTTGTGTCCGCTTTATCCCTCTGGATAGGCAAGGTGAGCAGGGGAGCCGGGTCAGTCGCTCTCGACGAGGACCACCTCGGAGGGGATGTTGCCCCGGGTGGCCACGGAGTACGGGCACAGGGCGTGCGCGGCCTCCAGAATCTCCTGGGCGGCCGCCCGCTCGATGCCGGGGATCTGCGCCTCGATCCGCGTGCTCAGCCCCAGGCTGCCGTTGTCGTCCCTGATCAGCCCGACGGTCACGGACACCGCCGAGTCCTTGACATCGATCTTCTTCTCGCGCGCGATGGCCTTGAGCGCGCCGTGGAAGCACGCCGCGTAACCGGTGGCGAACAGCTGTTCCGGGTTCGTGCCCGGCCCGTCGTCACCACCGAGGCCCTTCGGGACGGAGAGTTGGAGGTCGATCCGGTTGTCGCTGGACACCACCCGTCCGTCGCGTCCACCCCAGGCGGTCGAGGTGGCGGAGTAGATCGTGTTCGCCATGGTTGCCTCCGTGCATCCGGTGTTGCCGAAACTCCGGAGAGCCTGTGACATTTATGCAACCAAACTGGTGCCCTAAAAACTTCGCGGCCCACACCTTCGATTGTAAACATTCACC
>NZ_CDWTMG010000245.1:0-7164 GCF_977945845.1 Frankia sp. CcMO1 | reverse complement strand
GGGTGGTGCCCGTCGAGCCCGACGCGGCCCGCGGTGCCGCCCCCGCCGGTCCGGCCGACCCGATCCACCACCTGACCGCCACCGCGGAGGCGGCGGGGGCACCCGTGGGTGGTGCTGCCCGGAACGGCGGCTTCGACCTGTCGCTCGCGCTGCCGCCGTCCGCCGGCCTTGCCGACCTCCTGGCCCTGCTCGCCGCGGCCGGCGCGACCCACCTGCGAGTCGTCCTGCCGGAGCCGGGCGACGTGCTCGGCCTCCCGGGGCCGCCCGCGTTCAACGCGGTCGCGGTCGAGGCGGGCGAGTGCGTCCTCGTGGAGACGCCACCCCCGGACGGCGTCCCGCCGGACGGGGCCCCGGACGGGCGGGCGTGGGCGCTGGTCCCGGAGGTGACGGAGTTCGGCTCCCAGTGGGAGCCGGGCGCGATGGTGACCTGGCACCTGCACGCCGTCCGCCCGTCGCGCGTCACCGACCTGGGCAGCGTGGCGGAGGCCGACCTGGAACTGCGGTCGGCCCTGGAGCAGGCCACCCGGGAGTTGGCCCGGCTCGACGTCGCGCGGTGGCGGGGTGACGCCGCGGACCGCTTGGCCGTGATCCGGACGGGCGGAGTCGATCCGGAGCTCCTCCCGCCGTCGACGCCGCAGCGGTGCCTGCGGGTACTGGCCACTGCGGCGCGCGTGTGGGCGATCGTGGAGCTGGCCGGTGAGGACGACGGCGGCGCGGTCACCGGCTACGAGGCGGGCGCCCGCACCGAGGCGCTGCGCGGCCTGGAACGCGTGTCCCGGCGGGCGCTGGTGGCCGCCGTCAACGGTGCCCGGGAGCGCTGAGGCGAAGTACAGGCGGTCGCCGACGGCGTGGCCGGCATCCCCAGCTCCCACCATCCGCACCAGCACCAGCACCAGCCCGGGCCCTGGCCCGGGCCCTGGCCCGGGAACGGGTCCTCCTCCTTCGTGTCAGTGCCGTGCCTAGAACAGGCCCAGCGGGGAGGATGAGTAGCTGACCAGCAGGTTCTTGGTCTGGCTGTAGTGCTCCAGCATCATCCGGTGGTTCTCGCGGCCGATGCCGGACACCTTGTAGCCGCCGAAGGCCGCGCCCGCGGGGTACAGGTGGTAGCAGTTGGTCCAGACGCGCCCGGCCTTGATGGCCTTGCCCATGCGGAAGGCGCGAGCGCCGTCCCGGGTCCAGACACCAGCACCCAGGCCGAACGCCGAGTCATTGGCGATCTCCACGGCGTCCGCCTCGTCGGTGAACGTCGTCACGGCGAGCACGGGCCCGAAGATCTCTTCCTGGAAGACGCGCATCTTGTTGGTTCCGCGCAGCACGGTGGGCTCGAAGAAGTACCCGTCCGAGAACGGCGCGTCCAGCCGCGGCCGCTCTCCGCCGATCAGCAGGGAGGCGCCCTCGGCCAGGCCGATGTCGACGTAGGAGGCGATCTTGTCCTGCTGCGCCTTCGACACCTGCGGGCCGATCATCGTCTCGGTGTCGAGCGGGTCGCCCTGCTTGATGGCTGCGATCCGCTCGAGGCAGCGGTCCATGAACTCCTCGTAGATGTCCTCGTGCACCAGGGCGCGGGACGGGCAGGTGCAGACCTCGCCCTTGTTGAAGGCGTAGAGCACCAGGCCCTCGACGGCCTTCTTCGCGAAGTCGTCGTCCGCGGCCAGCACGTCGGGGAAGAAGATGTTCGGCGACTTGCCGCCGAGCTCCAGGGTCACCGGGATGATGTTCTTGGTGGCGTACTGCATGATCTTCCGGCCGGTGCCGGTCTCGCCGGTGAACGCGACCTTCGCGATCCGGCTGTTGGTCGCCAGCGCCTCACCGATGACGGCGCCTGGCCCGTTGACGACGTTCACGACGCCGTCAGGCAGGACGTCGCCGATGACCTCCATCAGCTTCAGGATCGACCACGGAGTCGGTGACGCCGGCTTGATGACGCTGCAGTTGCCGGCGGCCAGCGCGGGCGCCAGCTTCCAGGCGGCCATCAGCAGCGGGAAGTTGAACGGGATGATCTGGCCGACCACGCCCAGCGGCTCGTGGAAGTGGTAGGCGATGGTGTCCTTGTCGATCTCGGTGCTGGAGCCCTCCATCGACCTCGCCGCCGCGGCGAAGTACCGGAAATGGTCGGCCGCCAGCGGGATGTCGGCCGCGAGGGTCTCCCGCACCGGCTTGCCGTTGTCCCAGCTCTCGGCGACGGCGAGCTTCTCCCTGTTCGCCATGATGGCGTCGGCGACGGCGTTCAGCACCTCGGCCCGCTGGGTCAGCGACGCCTCGCCCCACGCCGGTGCAGCGACGTGCGCGGCGTCCAGCGCCAGCTCGATGTCCTCAGGTGTCGACTTCGGGACCTGGCAGATCGGCTTCGCCGTCGCCGGGCTCAGGTTGACCGAGTACTCCCCCGACGTCGGCTCGCGCCACTTGCCCCCGATGAAGTTCTCGTACCGCGCCTTGACGCTGACGATGCTGCCGGACTCACCCGGAGGGATGTACCTCATGACCGGTCCTCTCGATCGAGTTGATGTGACCAACCTCAGAAAAGCCCGTTTACCCCGTCCAACCCAGGGGCCGTCGACCGCCAGCGCAGAGTCCTAAGTCCCATGACGGACAAAGGGGTCACCGGCCGGTCGCCATTCGAATTGCGTCAGTGACGGTGCGTGGCATCGTCACCGCCTTCGATCCGCCGCCTCTCGATCTTCGTCAGCAGCGTCTCGGGCCCCGAGTCCGCCCCGAGTCACGCCGGGGCCAGGCCACCCGGCCAAACGTGTGAAATCACCTGTTCGACAGGCGAACTCTCCGCCGAGCAGCGATCATGCGGCCAGCGATCCCTGCGGAGGTGAGGGGCGAACATGGCGGTGAACGACCCGACCACGTGGAGCGGCGGGGCAGCCACGCGCCGTCCCCTGGGCGTGCTGACGACAGTCCTGCTCGTCCTGCCGATGAACGCGGCGCTCGGCGCCGTCGGCTACGTGCCGTACGCGACGACCCAGTACCTGGTGTGGATGGTGCTGCTGGAGCTGGGGTGGGTGTCCCTACAGGTCGGCATGCCGATCCTGCCGGTCGCCTTCATCGCCGTCGTGTCGTGGGGGATCTACGTGCCGCTCCTGGTGTGGTCGAACCGGTCCGTCCTGCGGCGCAGCGCGATCCCCGCGCCGGTGTACCTCACCGCCGCCGGCACGGCGCTGGTCGCCTCCTGGACCTGCACGGGCGTGCGGATGTGGGGCTTCTTCCCGCATTAGAGGTTCCGCCTAGCCATCCGGTTGCTGGCCCGCCGGCGCCTCCGGGACGCCCCGGCGCCAAACCAGTTCCTGGACCAGTTCGCGCGACCGCCATCCGGCCGGGGTCCGCACGAGGGCCAGGTGGTGGTAGCGCTGTCGCCGTCCAGCGTCACCTCGCTCTGGGCTAGGCGAGCACGCTCCGGTAGACGTCCAGCGTGCGCTCCGCGATCGCGTCCCACGAGAACTCGCGCTCGGCGCGCAGCCTCCCCGCGCGGCCGTACTCCCGGGCCCGCGCCGGATCGGACGTCACCTCGGTGAGCACCTGCGCGAGGTCCGCCACGAACGTGCGCGGCTCGACCGGCGTCCCGGTGCCGTCCTCCACCTGCTGGATGGGGACCAGCCGTCCGGTGACGCCGTCCTCCACCACCTCCGGGATGCCGCCGGTCGACGTCCCCACCACCGCAGCGCCGCACGCCATCGCCTCGAGGTTCACGATGCCCAGGGGCTCGTACACCGACGGGCACACGAACGTCGTCGCGGCCGACAGCAGCCGGCACAGTTCGTCCCGGGACAGCATCCGGTCCAGCCAGACGACGCCGTCCCGCCGCCCCTGCAGCCCGGCCACCAGCCCGCCGACCTCGGCCATGATCTCCGGGGTGTCAGGCGCACCGGCACAGAGCACGACCTGCACCTCGGGCGGCAGCAGCTCGGCGGCCCGCAGCAGGTACGGCAGACCCTTCTGGCGCGTGATCCGGCCGACGAAGACGACGCTCGGCCGGTCCGGGTCGACACCGAGCGCCTTCACGGCGTCCGGGTCCTCGATCCGCCGCCAGCCGGCCAGATCGATCCCGTTGTGGACGACGTGCACCCGGTCCGGGTCGACGGACGGATAGCTGCGGAGGATGTCGGCGCGCATGCCGGCGCTGACCGAGATGACCGCCGCGGCGCCGTGGTAGGCCGTGCGCTCCGCCCACGAGGACAGCGCGTACCCGCCGCCGAGCTGTTCGGCCTTCCAGGGCCGTAGCGGCTCCAGGCTGTGCGCGCTCAGGACATGGGGGACGTTGCCGAGCAGGCCCGCCAGGTGACCGGCGAGGTTGGCGTACCAGGTGTGCGAGTGGACGACGTCGGCACCGGCGCAACCGGCCGCCATGACCAGGTCGACACCGAACGTCTGCAGGACCGGGTTGGCCGTGGCCAGTTCCGGCAGCCCGGCATACCCGGTCACCCCCGGATCCGGCCGCGGCTCGTCGAACGCATGCACCCGGAGGTCGACGTGCCGGCGCAGTACCTGCGCGAGGTTCTCGACGTGGACGCCGGCTCCGCCGTAGACGTTCGGCGGGTACTCCCGGGTCAAGAGGTCGACGCGCACAGCGGTCACGGTAGTGCGCAAAGCCAGACACGGCATAGGGTCGCGGCCATGGGCATCCCCAAGGTCATGGCCATCGTCCTCGCAGGTGGCGAGGGCAAGCGACTGATGCCGCTGACCGCCGACCGGGCCAAGCCGGCAGTGCCGTTCGGCGGCGTGTACCGCTTGGTGGACTTCGCCCTGAGCAACCTGGTCAATGCACGCTATCTGCGCATCGTCGTCCTGACCCAGTACAAATCGCACAGCCTGGACCGGCATATCTCCCAGGGGTGGCGCCTGTCCAACCTGCTCGGCAACTACATCGCCCCGGTCCCGGCCCAGCAGCGCGTCGGCAAGCGCTGGTACCTGGGCAGCGCGGACGCCATCTTCCAGAGCCTCAACCTGGTGCGCGACGAGCGGCCCGACGTCATCGTCGTGGTCGGCGCCGACCACGTGTACCGCATGGACTTCGCGCAGATGGTCGAGCAGCACGTCGAGACCGGCGCGGCCGTCACCGTCGCCGCGATCCGCCAGCCGCGGTCGGAGTCCGACCAGTTCGGCGTCATCGACGTCCACCCCGAGGACCCCAGCCGCATCGAGGCCTTTCTCGAGAAGCCCGTCGACCCGCCCGGGCTGCCCGACTCCCCCGGCGAGATCCTCGCCTCGATGGGCAACTACGTCTTCGACGCCAAGGCCCTCGTGGAGGCCGTCACGCAGGACGCGGACAACGCCGACTCGGGGCACGACATGGGCGGGGACATCGTCCCGTACTTCGTGGAGCGCGGTGAGGCGGCCGTCTACGACTTCCGGGACAACGACGTACCCGGTTCCACCGAACGGGATCGGAACTACTGGCGCGACGTCGGCACGATCGACGCCTATTACGAGGCCCAGGTAGACCTCGTCTCGATCCACCCGGTGTTCAACCTCTACAACTACGACTGGCCGCTCTACACCCACCTCGGGCCGTGGCCGCCCGCGAAGTTCGTGCACGGCTGGCACGGGCGGATCGGGCACGCCATCAACTCGATCGTCTCCCCCGGATCCGTGGTCTCGGGCGCGCTGGTCGAGAACTCCGTGCTCTCGCCGAACGTGATGGTGCGGTCGTGGTCCTCGGTCACCGACAGCGTGGTCATGGACGGCGTCGACGTCGGCCGGCACGCGGTCATCCGGCGGGCGATCATCGACAAGAACGTGCGGGTGCCCGAAGGCGCCCGCATCGGGATGGATCCCGACGAGGACCGCGAGCGCGGGTTCGCCGTCACGCCGTCCGGCATCACCGTGATCGGCAAAGACCAGAACATCCCGATCTGACGCCCCCGCGCGAGGGCGAGGGCCGCCCGGCTCATACGATGTCCGTGATGCCGTCGCTGGAGGGTGGCCCCGGCAGGTCCGGCCCACGCGCCGTCGCGTGCGGTCGCCGTAGGCTCCGCCGTCGCGAAGGAGACGCCCGTTGGCCCGACCCGTACGGATCGGTTTTCAGCTCCGGCCCCAGCACGCCGACTACGCCCAGATCCGGCGCGCCGCGGCCGAGGCCGAGGAGCTCGGCGTCGACGTCCTGTTCAACTGGGACCACTTCTACCCGCTCTACGGCGAACCCGACGGCCAGCACTTCGAATGCTGGACGATGCTCGGGGCCTGGGCCGAGGCGACGTCCCGGGTCGAGATCGGCGCGCTCGTGACCTGCGTCGGCTACCGCAACCCCGAACTGGTGGCGGATATGGCCAGGACCGTCGACCACATGAGTGGCGGCCGCCTCGTCCTCGGCATCGGGGCGGGCTGGTTCGAGCGCGACTACGACGAGTACGGCTACGACTTCGGGACCGCCGGCACCCGCCTGGCCGACCTGGAGGCTGCGCTCCCGCGCATCGAGCGCCGGTGGGAGAAGCTCAACCCGCCGCCCACGCGCAAGATCCCGATTCTCATCGGCGGCGGCGGGGAGCAGAAGACGCTCCGCTACACCGCCCGCCACGCCGACATCTGGCACGGCTTCGGCAACGGGGCCACCGTCGCGCGCAAGCACGAGATCCTGGACCGCTGGTGCGCCGAGGAGGGCCGCGACCCGGCTGAGATCGAGCGGTCGGTCGCCGTGGACACCGGGCCGGACGAGGTCGGCGAGGAGCTGCTGAAGGCCGGCTCCACGATGTTCACGGTCGGGATCAGCGGCCCGCGGTACGACCTCGCACGGCTGCGCGACTGGATCGCGTGGCGGGACGAGAAGAACGCGGCACCGGCCGCGACGGCCGGATAGCCTTCGAACCCGTGACCACGCGGATGACACGCCGATGACCGGGTCCGCCACCACACCCCCTGACCCGCGGCGGCCGGCCGCCGCGGAGGCTCACGGGCCGCGACCGCGGGTCTACGACGACGTCCGCACCCTGCTGGTCACCGTCACCGGACCCGACCGGCCCGGCGTCACCACGGCGATCTTCGAGGCGCTCTCGATCCCGGGCGTGGAGGTGCTGGACGTCGAGCAGGTCGTCGTGCGCGGCAACCTGACGCTCGCCGTCCTCGTCGCCGCGGGGCAGGCGGAAGGCCCGGCGATGGCCGCCGTCCACGCCGCCGGCCGTGCACTCGGTCTCCACGTCGCGTGCGTGACCGGCACGGGGGACAACG
>NZ_CDWTMG010000244.1:0-7170 GCF_977945845.1 Frankia sp. CcMO1 | reverse complement strand
CAGCAGGCCACGCCGAGCCAACATTACGCACAGTTACCAAACTGGCTGGGGTCTCACGCCCACCCCGGTTAACTTCGAAGACCCGGCACTTCCTGGAGACCAGGTTCGACCCGGAGCTGGTGCTTGAGCGGATCACCGCCGACCGGGTGACCTTCACGTTCATGGTGCCTACCATGATCTACCGGGTGCTCGACCGGGCGGCGGGCCGCGCGTTGGATCTCAGCTCGCTGCGGACCATCCTGTACGGTGCCGCGCCGATCACCCGGGAGCGGCTGGAGCAGGGCCTGGAGGTGCTCGGCCCGGTGTTCATGCAGCTGTACGGGCAGTCGGAGGCGCCGAACTTCATCACCCGTCTTCGCCGTGAGGATCATCGTCTTGATCCTGACGGGGAGTATCGGCTGGCCAGTTGTGGTCAGCCGGTCGTCATGGCCGCGGTCAAGGTGGTCGACGAGGCTGGCCGGGAGCTGCCCCGCGGTCAGGTCGGGGAGATCGTCGCCGCCACGCCGTACACGATGGTGGGGTATCGGGGCCGGCCCGAGCAGACCGCCAAGGCGTTGCGGGACGGGTGGTTGCACACCGGGGATATCGGGCGGATGGATGCCGAGGGGTACGTCTATCTGCTGGACCGCAAGAACGATATGATCATCACCGGTGGGATGAACGTGTACAGCACGGAGGTGGAGAACGCGGCGGCGGCCTGTCCGGGGGTTGGGCAGGTCGCGGTCGTCGGGGTGCCGCATCCGGACTGGGGTGAGGCGGTCGTGGCGTTCGTCGTGCCCGACGATACCGGTGCGTTCGACGAGGCCAAGCTGCTGGCGCACTGCCGGGTGGAGCTTGCCCGGTACAAGCAGCCCAAGGCCGTGCGGGTCGTCGAGGCCTTGCCGACCACCGTGTACGGCAAGCTGGACAAGAAGGCGCTGCGGGCCGGCTGGCCCGGTTGGTGACGCCCAAAGTATTGCGGCCTGGGCGGCCAGTGCGAAAATCAGCTCGAGGGCCTGTGAGTATCGTCACGAACGCGTGGCAGGGGAGCCGGGCGGGGAGCCCTCGGAAGCGAGGCGAGCTGGATGGACACCAAGGCACGTCCCACGCTGGCCGTGTCCACGAAGTTTCAGGCACCCACCTATGACACCCAGCTGGTCGGCCGGGACCGGCTCCTCGACGTGTTGCGGGACGGCCGGGCCCGGCGGCTGGCTTTGATCCACGCGCCGGCCGGGTTCGGGAAGACCACGCTGGCGGTGCAGTGGCAGCGGGTGCTGCGCGCCGAGGGGGTGCCGGTGGCATGGCTGAGTCTCGATCGGGACGACAACGACGCGGTGTGGTTCCTCAGCCATCTCATCGAGGCGGTGCGCCGGGTCGAACCGACCCTGGCCGGTGACCTGGTCGAGGTGCTGGAGGGGCATTCCGACGACGCGCAGCGGTATGTGCTCACCGAGCTGGTCAATCAGGTTGCCGAGCATCGGCAGCCGTTGGCGGTCGTGCTCGACGACTGGCATCTCATCGACGCCCCGCAGGCCGTTGCCGCGTTGGAGTTCCTGCTGGAGGTGGGTCCGGCCAACCTGCATCTGATCGTCACCAGCCGGACCCGGTCGCCGGCCGTGGGCCGGCTGAAGGTGCGTAACCAGGTGACGGAGATCGACGCCACGCAGCTGCGGTTCGACCATCGGGAGTCCGCGGCCTTCCTGCTCGAGCTCAACGCGTTGGATCTCGACAGCACGGACGTGCATCGGCTGTGGTCGAGTACCGACGGCTGGGTCGCCGCGTGACAGCGCCGACCCGTCGGCATTGATCCGCGGTTTCTCCGGGCGGCATCACTCCCTGGGTGACTATCTCGCCGAGAACGTGCTCAATGCGCTGCCCGCGGATCTGCTCGACTTCCTGCTCACGACTTCCGTCTGTGATCGGCTCTGCGGTGATCTGGCGGCGGCGGTGAGTGGGCAGCGGCGGGGGCAGGCGCTGTTGGAGGAGCTGGAACGGCGGGACCTGTTCCTGCGGCCGCTCGACGATAACCGGGAATGGTTTCGCTATCACCATCTGTTCGCGGGTTATCTGCGCCGCCGCCTGGAGCGTGATCATGCGGATCGGGTGGTGACCCTGCACCGGACCGCGTCGGCCTGGTTTGCTGATCATGGTCTGCTCGGTGAGGCGGTCACCCATGCCCTGGCTGCCGGTAACGACGCCGGGGCGGTGGATCTGGTGGAGCGGCGGGCCATGCACCTGGTGGAGCACAGCCGAATGGCCACCCTGCTCGGCCTGGTCAACAAGCTGCCGCCGGCGCTGCTGCCCGGCCGGCCGCGGCTGCAGATCGCGATCGCCTGGGCCAACTGTCTGCTGCAACGGGCGCAGCCCGCGCAGGTCGCGCTCGACCACGTGCGTGCCGCCCTGGCACCCGATGACACCAGCGACACCGGTAAGGACATCCTCGGCGAGGCCGATGTCGTCCAGGCCTGCATCGACGTCTACGGTGACCGGATCGACCGCGCCGCTGACCTGGTCGCCCCCTACATTGTGAAGAACTCCGGCTACCGGCCGTGGCTGGTCGCGGTGTCGTCCAACATCCGGACCTTCGTCGACATCCACACCTTCGCCTACGACACCGCGCAGGCGCGGCAGCGGTGGGCCAACGCCTTCCACGACACCACCCGCGGGCCTTTCGCCGGCGTGTACGGGCGCTGCTTCGCCGGGCTCGCGGCGTTCGCCCAGCTTGACCTGGTGGCCGCCGAACGTCTGTACCGGGAAGCCGTGGCCCTCGCCCGCGAAGCCGCCGGGCCGCGTTCGCACGCCGCCCGGCTGGCCGGCGCGCTGCTGGGCCGGCTGTACTACGAGCGGGGCGACACCGATGCCGCCGAGCGGCTGCTGGAGGAGTGCCACGAGCTCGGTGCCGAAAGCGGCGTCGCCGATCTTATGATCGCCACCTACTCCACGCTGGCCCGCATCAAGACCCTGCGCGGTGAGATCGAGGACGTCTGGCACCTGCTCGACGAGGGCAGCGAGGCGGCGAGCCAGCTCGTCCTGCCTCGATTGTCGGCCGCCGTCGACCACGAACGCCTGCGGCTGCACCTGGCCCGGGGGGACCTCGGGCGCGCCCAGAACGTGCTCGCCCGCCACGGCGACGACGTCGCCCGCGGCGGCGACGGCATCGCGATGGCCACCCGCCACTACCAGCTCGCGATGCGCGCGCGGGTCATGGCCGCCCAGGCCGACTACGACGGTGCCCTGCGGCTGCTGTCCCAGATGCACCAGGAGAGCAGCTCCGTGGCCTGGCGGTACGCCGAAACGGCCGCGCGTATCGACCTCGCGGTGGTGCACTCGCTGACCGGCGACACCGACACCGCGCTGCGCACCCTCGTGCCCGCCGTCGTCGCCGGGGCCCGCCGCGGTCTGGTGCGCACCATTACCGACGCCGGACCGGAACTCCTGAAGATCATTGGCGAGTTGCGGGACGCGAGCCGGTGCCGCCGGTGGCCGGCGGAGTTGCCCACTGTGCCCTCCGACTACCTGTCCAAGCTGCTCGCCACGGCCCACGCGGACGCGGAACGGGCGGCGATCCCCATCATCGACCGCCCGGCCGAGCGGAACCCCGCTCCCGAAGAATCGCTCAACGCCCGCGAGATCGACATCCTCCGTCTGCTGGACCGCGGACTGTCGAACAAGGAAATCGCGCGTAACCTCGGCCTGACCATCAACACCGTCAAGTGGTATCTTAAGAGCATCTACACCAAGCTCGGGGTCGCTCGGCGCGGGGAATCGGTCTCGGAGGCCCGCCGCCGCCGGATCCTGACCTGAGTGCCCTGGTAGCCCTGAGTGCCCTGGTAGCGGGTGCCGCTTCCACGACGGGGAGGACAGCGATGCCTGACACCCGGCTCAGCGAGGAGCAGGAAGCCCTGCGCAAGACCGTGGAGGCGTTCGCCCGCGAGGTGGTCGCCGCCGCGGCGGCGCGGCACGACGAGGAGAAGACGTTCCCGTACGAGGTCGTCGCGCAGATGGCCGACATGGGCCTGTTCGGTCTGCCGTTCCCGGCGGAGTACGGTGGGCAGGGCGCCGACTTCTTCGCCCTCTGCCTGGCCATCGAGGAACTGGCCCGGGCCGACTCGTCGGTGGCGATCACGCTGGAGGCCGGGGTTGGCCTCGGCGCGATGCCGATCTACCGGTTCGGCACGCCGGCACAGCGGGAGGAGTGGCTGCCGTTGCTCGCCAGCGGGCGGGCGTTGGCCGCGTTCGGGCTGACCGAACCAGAGGCGGGCAGCGACGCTGGCGGCACCCGCACCACCGCCCGGCTCGACGGCGGCGACTGGGTCATCAACGGCTCGAAGGCCTTCATCACCAACTCGGGTACCGACATCACCCGGCTCGTCACCGTCACCGCTGTCGCTGGGCGGACCCCGGCCGGGCGCAAGGAGATCTCGTCCATCCTGGTGCCGGTGCCCACCTCCGGCTTCACCGCCGGCCCGGCCTACTCGAAGGTCGACTGGCATGCCTCCGACACCCACCCGCTGGCCTTCGACGACGTGCGGGTTCCTGCGGAGAATCTGCTCGGTGCGCGCGGCCGCGGCTATGCGAATTTCCTGCAGATCCTGGACGAGGGCCGGATCGCGATTTCCGCGCTGGCCGTCGGGCTGGCGCAGGCCTGCGTGGACGAGAGCGTGAAATACGCGAAGGGGACGTAATGAAGTAACAAATACGCGATCGAGAGCATCATCGCAGGTCACAGGCCTGTGGAGGGTTCGAAACGCGCAAGTTATTTCATTTCGACTCCGAAGCAGCGGGAGGCATTCGGCGCGCCGATCGGCCGCAACCAGGCAATCGCCTTCAAGATTGCCGAGATGGAGGTGCGGACGTACGTGGCCCGTGCCGCCTACTACGACGCGGCTTCCCGGATGCTCGCCGGCCTGCCCGTCAAGAAGGAGGCGGCGATGGCGAAGCTGTTCTCCTCGGAGGCGGCGGTGACGAATGCCCGCGAGGCCACGCAGATCCACGGCGGCTACGGGTTCATGAACGAATACCCGGTCGCCCGGCACTGGCGGGACGCCAAGATCCTGGAGATCGGCGAGGGCACCAGCGAGGTCCAGAAGATGCTGATCGCGCGCGAACTGGGTCTGTAGTGGCGAGGCTCGCCAGAACACTGCCGGCACTCCGCGAAAGATCATCAGTGGCTGGTGGCCGGCCCGGGTGCCGGGTGCCGCGTTCCCGCGGCGAGCAGGGCGGCCAGGCCGAGCTGGTGCAGCAGGTCCGCCAGCTGCGGCCGGCTCATCGTCACCGCGCTGTAGGGGGTGGAGTTCAGCAGGCCGAAGGTGGCGTGGACGGCGGCGCGGGCGGTGCCCTCGGCGAGTTCGGGGCTGCGGGCGCGCAGCTGGGCGGCCCAGAGCTCGACGTAGCCGCGTCGCAGCCGGCGCACGGTGTGCGCGTCGGCCGGGTTCAGGCTGCTCAGGTCGCGATCCTGAACGCGGATCAGTTCGGGTGAGTCGAGAGCGAAGGAGACGTGCCAGCGCACGAGCGCGTCCAGCGTGGCGTCCGGACTGGGGGTGCCGTCCGGACTGGGCACCGCGGCCGCGCGACGGGTGCCCTCGGTGAGCAGGCGTTCACTAATGCCGATCAGCAGTTCGCCGAGGATCGCCTGCTTACTCGGGAAATGCTTGTACAACGCCGGCCCGGAGACGCCCGCGGCCCGGCCAATGTCGTTGATGCTCACCCCGTGGTACCCGCGCTCGGCCATCAGCCGGGCCGCGGCGGCGAGGATGCGCTCCCGGCGCGATCCTGCTGGCGGCGGTTCTTCGAGGCTGAAGGACACGGTCGGCACATTACCGCCTTCCGGGACAGCCGGTGCCCGCCTGGTTAATACTGGCTAACTCAGGTTCTTAGTCGTCCGGCCCGGCCCGTGCCGGTTCACGCGGGGCCGCGGCCCGGCGCTCCACCGGTCCGAACAGGACGATCAACGGCACCAGGAAGAGTGCGGGCAGGATCACCCACAGCGGCCGCCCGGCCCACCAGGCCGCGGTCGGTTCTTCGGGCATCGGCAGCCCGACCGCCCGCATCGTGACCATCGCGAGCAGCAGGGCCGTCATGTGCCACAGGAACACGGTCATGATTACGGCGTTGCCCGTGACGACCGCCGCCCACGGCCGGCGCCGGGCCAGCATTCGGTTCAGGGCGGGTACGGCGAGCAGTATCAGACCGAGCTGGAAGACGGCGAGCACGGCGATCGCAGCGGTTGTCGGGAACATGTTGCTGAGCCTGGTTCCCTCGGTGGCGACCATCGATCGCGGATACTCGTCGAGCGTCGTCACCAGGGCCAGACCCGCCAGCCCGCAGAGCGCCGTCAGCAGCGCCCGCCGCGGCCCGCGCAGGGCGCCGTCCCGCCAGAAATACCCGAGCTGGTGGGCGAACACCCAGACGAGACCGGTGTTGACATAGCCGAACACCGTGCTGCCGGTGCCGAACCGCGCCAGGTCGACGAACGCCACGGCCGCGCCCAGCAGCAGGATGAACCGGCAGCCGAACCGCCGATGGACCGCCGCGGTCACCGGCACGGCCAGGATGACCCCCAGGTACGCCGCGAGAAACCACAGCGGCACCAGCACGGCCCGTCCATAGCGCAGCAGACCCGGGTAGTCGGGGACCGCGAGCAGCAGGACGGCGTCGACCGCCGCCCAGATAACGGCGAATACCGCCATCGGGGGCAGCAGGCGGCGCAGCCGCCCCCGCAGGAAGCGCCGCGCCCGCGGGCCTCAGGGAAGCGCGGGATCACCGCGCGGAGACCCGGGGGCGCGACCGGCCGCGTCCCAGGCCGCCAGGTGGGCGAAGCCACCGATGACGAAGAACACCGGCATCACCTGGAGCAGCCAGGTCGCGAGCCAGGCGAACGGTATCCGCGCGATCGGATTGGGCATCACGAGAACGCCCCCGCGAAAGTGGTCGATGGACAGGGCCCAGTGCCACAGCACCACGACACAGACGCTCGCCAGGCGCAGGAAGTCGACGTCGCGCGCCCGGGACGGCGGGGTGGACTCGATGAGTCGGCCCATGGAGCGCAGCCCGCCCCATGGTGACCACACACCGCCAGGCTGCCAGACGCGGCGCCCCGGCGATCGCCGGGACGGACCCGGCGGGCCGCACGCTCACCCCATGACAGCAGACCTTGTCGGGCAGCCGGACCAGCGGTCTAGGCTTGTCTTC
>NZ_CDWTMG010000243.1:0-7173 GCF_977945845.1 Frankia sp. CcMO1 | reverse complement strand
GGCCAAGCGGGGCCTGCAACGCGTCGGGCGGGCCGCCCGCCGGCTGGGCCGCCGGCTGGCCAACACCCGCGCCGGCCGGTTCCTGCGCCGGGTCGGCACCGGCATCAAACGCAAGTACCAGAACTTCAAGAAGCGGTACGCCGACTGGCGCGACCGCCGCCGCAAGGCCCGCGACGACCGCAAGAAGCAACAACCCACCAAGGAGCAGCGCCTGGAGAAGGCCGTCGCCCGGATGCGACCCGGGCTTCAGCGACTGCTGGACAAAGGCGTGCCCGATCGCGGGTTTGGCCTTGTGCTCGGCGGAATGCGGCTGTGGTACCGGCTCAGCCGATTGAACAAGCGCGGTGGGCGGACGTTTGAGGTAATCGCTGCTCTCAACCCGGAACTCAAGGCGGTAGACGGGGTTGATGTCGACATCGTCGACAGACTGTTGATGATCATCCGTAAGATCGGTAGGGAGTTCGAGGAGAAGGCCGACCAGATCAAGCGGAAGGCGGCCGACAGCGTGGCGGATCAAAGCAGGGCGACCGGGAAGTACGATCCGGCGAAGGCCGAGGAGATCCGTGACGCGCACACGCCCCCGCAGCACACGATCGAAGAAGGGTGGAACGCAGTTCAGGCACATGCCCAGATCCGCTCGGTCCCGGCCAAAGATTTGGAAAACCTCGAAGACTTCGTGGCTTACCGCACACGCACCGGCCAGATCGCCGCCAACGTTCCCCGTGAGCAGGGCAAGGGGTTCAACCGGAGGATCTACTCGAAAGATCAGAAGGTGTACTGGACCTATGTCAACAAGCGGGGAGCAAGGGTCAGCGAGCCGTTGACCCACAAGAGGTTCGTGGAGGAACTCGAATCCGAGGCGTGGACGCCGCAGACTCGGGCCGAGCTTGCCCGATCGGCGCTGCCGATCCTGTCCGCCGGCTCCCCGGGGGCCGAACATTCACTGAATGCCGCCCAGTTGGTGCAGTGGCATTTCCACATCGAGGGTTGGCGCAACCCCGCAACTCTGCCGATCACGACGATGGGCATTGACTTGGCCGCTCGCGGAAAGATGGATTTGCTCGAGTTCGCCAAGGGGTTCCCGATGGCACCCAAAGGTGCCGTCGGTATCTCCAGGACGTTGAACAACTACCTGGGTGAGGTGGAGAGGTTTCACACGGGCGAACGGGTGAAACGTCCAATCCAGTTGGAGGGCTCGAAGCCCGCGCTGATGAAGGAACGCGAGTTTAAGATCCTTCATGCGTGGCTGAAGAGCTTAGACGATGTCGAGGGATGGGTTCGCCGCTTGGAAGATTTGTCCGCGGAAAGCCCCGAAGTGGTCGAGGAGAGACTGCGCTACCTCGAAGGCCTTATCCGAAGACGTCTGGAGGCATTGTGGAATACAACCTTGACCAAGCTGCGTGAGGAGCGTGCGGAGTAGGTGATGGACCAGGAACGCCCGGGATGGCGTGTGACGCGGCGGATTGCGCTACGGCGGTGCCCTGCACGCGACGAGGTGGCCGGGTTCGCCGCGAGCCGTGGGGGGCGGGAAATCAGCGCTGACTGGATCGATCCTAACCGGACGCTTCAATTCAAGATCGTCTGGCGAGTGGGTGAGGGAGTGGATCTCTGGTACGTCGAGGATGACATCTCGGGCAACTGCTACGTGCAGGTCGCAAGCCCCGACATGCAAGCCGCCAGCGAGGTGCTGCACGCCGCTGAGCGGGAGTTGGACGTCTGGACCCGGGCCGACTTGCTGCGCGAGGTCGACGCGGCCCAGGAGTCCATTCCACTGGGCCTTGCCCTGATGCGCCTGGGGATGAGCGCACCGGTCAGCTTCGACGAGGAGATCTACACGAAGATCAGCGATGAGTTCTACAGCGAGTTCGAGGAGGTACGCGACATGGCGGTGTGGGCCAGTTCGTACGCGCCGTACCAGGAATACCGCCCCGACCTGGACGAGCTCGCGGGGAACGACGAGAGCGAGAGGGTCCGTCAACGCGCGGCAACGGTCTTGCACATCTTCGACCAGATGGGGGTCCAGTAGCGGTGACCATCGGGTACGCGGACATTCCCAAGGCGATCAGGTCGGGGTTGGTGGTGGTGGACCCGGTGCTCGGGACGCCGCGCAGGGTCATCGTGATGCAGTTCAACCCGGATGCCCTGCAGCGCAGCCTGGCCCCGATGGCCACCCAGGCCGATGGGCAGGGCGACCGGACCGAGGCGCTGCGGCTGACCGGCCCGGCGGTCGAGACCTGGAAGCTCGAAGCCGAGATCGACGCCACCGACCAGCTCGACGTTCCCTCGCCCAACGGCATCCACCCGCAGTTGGCCACGCTGGAGACGCTGATCCAGCCGCCGAGCGCGCGGGTGCGGGCCAACCAGGCGCTGGCCAACGCCGGCACGTTGGAGATCACCCCGGTAGAGAGCCCGTTGACCCTGTTCGTCTGGGGTGCGGCGCGGGTGCTGCCGGTGCGGGTGACCGAGCTGGCCATCGTGGAGGACGCCTTCGACATCGACCTCAACCCGATCCGGGCCACGGTCAGCCTCGGGCTGCGGGTGCTGACCGTCAACGACCTGCCCACCGGGCACCGGGGCGCCGAGCTGTTCCTGGCCCACCTGGCCGCCAAGGAGCGACTGGCCGGCACCGTGGGCTCGGCCAGGCTGTCCACGCTCGGCCTGACCGGGATCTGAAACCGGCAACGGGATCTGAGCCACCAAGAGGGGAGAACGAACGTGACGGTCAGCCTGCTGGACACGGTGCCCGTGCCGCCGTCGGCGTACCCGCGCACCAGCCGTTACTACGGCATCCCGACCGCCGTGTACGTCGCGCCGGACGGGCACCAGATCCCGTACCTGCGGCGGCGGCTGCTGCCCCGCCCGGACAGCCTGACCCAGATCGGCGAGCACGTGGTGGCCGACGGGGACCGGGCCGACCTGCTCGCCTTCCGCTACCTGGGCAGCGCCGAGGCGTGGTGGCGGATCGCCGACGCCAACCCGGCGCTGGATCCGCGGGAGCTGACCGCCACGGCGGGCCGGCGGCTGCGGATCACCCTGCCCGAGGGCGTACCGGGAGGGGCCGCCAATGGCTGAGCGGGGGCTGCCGGCGCCGGCACCGGGAGGGGTGGCGCATGCCTGACCTCGGGCCGATCCGGCTGACGCTGCTGATGGGGCCGCAGATCGCGGTGCCCGCGCCGCAGCCGGTGACCGACGCGCTGCTGTCCGCCCAGGTGACGGTGACCGCCGGCCAGCGCAGCGGGTTCCAGCTCGGCTTCGACCTGGCCAAGAACGGGCCGATCAACACCACCCTGCTGCCGGCCGGGTTCTTCGACCCGAAGACCCGGGTGATCCTGGTCGCCACGGTCAGCGGGACGCCCACGGTGCTGATGGACGGCGTGATCATCCGGCAGGAGGTGGGCGTGGCCAACCAGCCCGGCCAGTCCACACTGACCGTCACCGGCGAGGATCTGACCGTCCTGATGGACCTCGAGGAGCGCCCCGGCGACCAGTTCCCGTCCATGCCGCACGCCGGCCAGGTCGCGGTCATCATCGGCCGGTACGCGCAGTACGGCATCGTGCCGCTGGTCATCCCGGAGCTGTTCCCGAACACCCCAATGCCGACCCAACGGATCGACTTCCAGAAGGGCACCGACCTGGGCTACCTGACCCAGCTCGCGCAGGCCAACGGGTACGTCTTCTACCTGGACCCGGGGCCGGCGCCGGGGGTCAGCCGGGCCTACTGGGGCCCGGAGGTGCGCCTGGGCGTGCCGCAGCACGCCCTCAACGCCAACATGGACGGCCTGTCCACGGTGGACCAGATGACGTTCAGCTTCGACGGCACCGCCCGGGAGCAGCCGCAGGCACGGATCCAGATCCCCGCCACCCGGGTGTCCACGGTGCTGCCCGTACCCGAGGTCAGCGTGCTGCGCCCGCCGCTGGCGCTGCGCCCGGCCCCGGCGCTGAAGAAGAAGGTCATCGAGGACACCGCGAAGAAGGACGCCGCCCAGGTGCTGGCCGAGACGCTGGCCAAGGCGGCCGAGTCGGCGGACGCGGTCAGCGGCTCGGGGCAGCTCGACGTGCTGCGGTACGGGCACGTGCTGCGCCCGCGAGAGCTGGTCGGTGTACGGGGGGTGGGCATCACGTACGACGGCTTCTACTACGTCAAGAGCGTCACCCACAACCTGCGGCGCGGCTCGTACACGCAGAACTTCACCCTGGCCCGGGAGGGCCTGATCTCGCTGGCCCCCACCGTCGTGCCCTGACCCGCCCCTCCGGAGGACGCCCATGCCCGAACCGACCCGGTACCTCGGCAAGTACCGCGGCACCGTCGTGAACAACGTGGACCCGATGCGCATGGGACGGCTCCAGGCGCAGGTTCCGGACGTGCTGGGCGACGCCCCCTCCACCTGGGCGATGCCGTGCTTCCCGGTGGCCGGGCCGCAGGCGGGCGCGTACGTCATCCCGCTGGTCGGGTCCGGGGTGTGGGTGGAGTTCGAGCAGGGCGACATCAACTACCCGATCTGGACGGGCTGCTGGTACGGCTCGTCCGCCGAGCTGCCGGCGGCGGCGCTGACCGGCCAGCCCGACGCCCCGAACATGGTCCTGCAGACCCGGGGCCAGCGCACCGTCATCCTGTCCGACCTGCCCGGCGGCGAGGGCATCACGCTGCGCACGGCGAGCGGCGCCATGCTCCAGATCAACGACTCCGGGATCTTGATAACCAACGGCCAGGGTGCCTCGATCTCGCTCAACGGCGACACCGTGACCGTCAACCAGGGCGCGCTCGTCGTGAAGACCTGACCGCCGAGGCCGGAACGACCCAGGGCTGCAACGACTGGGGGCCGCAATGACTGGGAAAGGAGCGTCATGCCGGGAAGCCTGCTGACCGTCGACGCGACGATCAACTGCCCGCACGGGGGGCGGGCGCAGCCGCAGCCGGCCCAGTTCCGGGTGTCCGTGCTGGGCCAGCCGGTGGACACGCTGGCCGACCGGTACCTGGTCGTCGGCTGCCCGTTCACCGTGGGGAACAAACCGCAGCCGTGCGTCACCGTCGACTGGCAGAACCCGTCCGGCGCGGTGACGGTGAACGGCTCACCCGCGCTGCTGGAGTCCTCGACCGGCACCTGTCGCAGCGCCGAGGGGGTCGCGCAGGGGCCCGCGCAGGTCGCCCAGGTCCAGCGCAAGGCGGTGGCCAAGTGAGCGAAGGAGGGCTCAGATGAGCATGCCGTTCGCCGGGCCGGCCGACGAGCCCGCGCGCCTCGACGTGGCGTTCCCGTTCGCCGTCGACGGCCGCGGGCGCACCGCCGAGGCCGGGTACGACGACCACGTCCGTCAGATGATCGAGCTGCTGCTGTTCACCCGCCCCGGGGAGCGGGTGATGCGGCCCGAGTTCGGTTGTGGCCTGGCCGATCTCGTCTTCGCCCCGAACAGCCCGGAGCTGGCCGCGTCGGTGCAGATCTCGGTGCAGGCGGCGCTGCAACGCTGGCTGGGTGACCTGATCGACATCGCCGCGCTGGAGGTCGAGAGCGAGGACGGCACGCTGCGGGTCCGGCTCGCGTACGTCGTCCGGGCGACCGGTACGTCGAGTACCGACGTCTTCACCGAGAGGACCTCCTCATGAGCGCTGGACCGGTCCATGACCCCACCACCCCACCCGGGCCGTGCCGCACCGAGCGGCGCCGCGCTCAGGTGCGGGCCCGGCGGCGGGGCGGCATCGACGCGGTGGAGGCCGGCGACGACGGGCGCACGCTGGCCGTGACGTTCATCGGCAAGGCCCCCCGGCACCTGCGCCCGGTCAACGTCCGCATCGACGGCGGGCGGCGGATCACCGGCATCCGGGTGCTCGACGTGGACCTGGAGTCCAGCGACGACCCCGACCTGGACGACGTCCTGCGGGTGACGGTGGACCGGCCCGGGGACACGTCTCCGTACGCGCTGTCCATCGTGGACGAGGGGCCGCACGGGCGGCCGGGAGGCCGGCCGTACCCGGGCTTCGACCCGCGGTACGCCCGCGCGCGGTTCACCTTCCACCCGCAGTGCCCCACCGACCAGGACTGCGTCCCACCGCCACCGGTCCCGCCACCGGCGCTGCCCACGCCGGTGATCGACTACACGGCCAGGGACTACGACAGCATCCGGCGGCTGCTGCTGGAGCGGCTGGCCCTGACCACCCCGCGCTGGGTCGAGCGGCACGTGCCCGACCTGCAGCTCACCCTGGTCGAGGTGCTGGCGTACGTCGGCGACCAGCTCAGCTACCACCAGGACGCGGTGGCCACCGAGGCGTACCTGGACACCGCCCGGCGGCGGATCTCGGTGCGCCGGCACGCCCGGCTGGTGGACTACCCGATGCACGACGGCTGCAACGCGCGGGTGTTCGTGGCCCTGGAGGTGACCGGGAAGGTCAGCCTGCCCGCCGGCCGGTACCGGTTCGCGGCGGTGGACGTCAGCCGGCTCGACCCGCGCGACCGCCCCCAACTGCCCACCGTCGTTGCCGACGAGGACATCTCCCGGCTGCCCACGAGCGTGACGACGACGATCTTCGAGCCGCTCGGCCACGGCGGATCGCCGCTGCGCCCGGAGCACAACGCGATCCGGTTCTGGACCTGGGGCGACGAGGAGTGCTGCCTGCCGGCGGGCAGCACCCGGGCGACGCTGCGGGACGCCTGGGCCCCGAGGCCCCCGCACCACGACGGCGACCACGACCACGGCGAGCACGGGCACGGCGACCACGACCACGGCGACCACGACCACGACGGCCCACCGGAGCCGCACCGGGCCCGGGCGCTCCGGCTGGCCCCCGGCGACCTGCTGGTCATCGAGGAGGTGGTCGGTCCGCGTACCGGCGCCGCCGCCGACGCCGACCCCGCGCACCGGCAGGTGGTCCGGCTCACCTCGGTCACCCCCGGCGAGGACCGGCTGTACGACCAGCCGGTGCTGGAGGTCACCTGGGCCGAGGAGGACGCCTTGCGGTTCGACGCCTGCCTGTCCGCCCGGGGTGGCCCGGACTGCGCCTGCCTGCCCGACGTGAGCCTGGCCCGGGGCAATCTGTTGCTGGCCGACCACGGCGCCCGCATCACCGCCGGCGCCGAGCGGATCGAGGTGCCGCCGGCCGACGTGGTGCCGCCGACCTGCGAGCCCCCGGCCGGCTGCCCGGACCGGATCGAGTCTGCGCCCGCCGTGGCCGCGATCCACGGG
>NZ_CDWTMG010000242.1:0-7309 GCF_977945845.1 Frankia sp. CcMO1 | reverse complement strand
GACAAGCAGGACGTCCGATACGAAGCAACAGTCACCATCGCCGCGATCAACGAATGGCTGCCCCGATAAACTTCCCAAACAGGCCCTAACGGCGAACGATCTCGCCGTGCGGGCCCGTGCGGCCTGTCCGGCCTGTCCGGCCTGTCCGGCCTGTCCGGCCTGTCCGGCCCATGCGGTCGCCGGGAGCGGCGGTCTCGCGGTTACCGGCCGATAGGGTCAGGACTGGATCCCGCGACGGGCGCAGTGACATCGCCACACATCTGGCGAGAAAAGTACCCGGCGGGCCGGACCAGACTGCGATGGGAACAACGGATCGATGACTACGACCCAGTCGACCACCGGCGAGCTACCGATCCCGGTGGCGGGGGCCGCCACCTCGGGCGGGCGGCAGCGCACGGCCATGCGCACACATCTGTGCGGTGATCTGCGATCGGATCACGTTGACCAGACCGTGACGGTGTGTGGCTGGGTGGCGCACCGCCGTCAGCACGGCCAGTCGCTGACCTTCGTCGACCTGCGTGACCATTCCGGGATCATTCAGGCGGTCGTCGACGGCTCGGTCGACGTCCGGACCGAGTACGTGTTGCGGATCACCGGTACCGTCGCCGTCCGCCCGGAGGGGACCGCGAACCCCGCCCTGGCCACGGGCGAGGTCGAGCTACGCGACTGCGAGGTGCAGGTGCTCTCGGTCGCGACACCGCCGCCGTTCCCGCTGGACGATCGAGCCGACTCCGTCGATGAGACCATTCGTCTCGCCTACCGCTATCTCGATCTGCGCCGTGACCGGATGCAGCGCAACCTGCGGATCCGCTCGGCGGTTCTTGCGGCGATGCGCTCGGCGCTCGCCCCGCTGGACTTCGTCGAGGTCGAGACGCCGCTGCTGATGCCCTCGACACCGGAGGGAGCGCGGGAGTTCATCGTCCCGTCGCGCCAGTTCCCAGGCAGTTTTTACGCCCTCCCGCAGTCACCCCAGCTTTTCAAGCAGTTGCTCATGGTGGGCGGGACGGATCGCTATTTCCAGTTCGCCCGATGTCTGCGCGACGAGGACCTGCGGGCCGACCGGCAGTACGAGTTCACCCAGCTCGACCTCGAGATGAGCTTCGTGGACCAGGACGACGTGCTCGGCGTGACGTCGGCGGCGGTTTTGGCCGCGGCCCGGGCGGTGACCGGCGGCCCCGTGCTGCCGATCGAGCGGATGTCCTGGCACGAAGCGATGAACCGCTTCGGGGTCGACAAGCCGGACCTGCGGTTCGGCATGGAACTCATAGAGCTGACCGCGGTCTTCGCGAGTAGCGGTTTCAAGGCGTTCGCCGGGGCCGAGGCCGTCAAGGGAATCCGCGTACCCGGCGGGTCAGCCTCGCACAACCGGCGCAAGCTCGACGATCTCACCGCGCGGGCGAAGGGACTGGGTGCGAAGGGCCTGGTCTGGATGCGGGTCGGTCCCGGCGGCGAGCTGGAGTCCCCGGTGGCGAAGTTTCTCGCCGCCGAGGAACTCGCCGGCATCGTCGCGGCAACCGCGGCGGTGGCGGGCGACCTTCTTCTCCTGGTCGCCGACGAGTGGGCGACCACCTGCGAGGTGCTCGGCCAGCTTCGCAACGATCTGGGCCGCCCGCCGGCCGGCGAAGGTCCCTTGCGGTTCGTGTGGGTCGTCGACTTCCCGCTGTTCGTCGGGGTGGATCCCGGCACCGGACGGCCGAAGCCGGGGCATCACCCCTTCACCCGTCCGCACCCCGACGATGTGGACAAGCTGGAGACCGATCCGCTCGCGGTGCGTAGCCGGGCGTACGACCTGGTGCTCAACGGCTGGGAACTCGGATCTGGCTCGATCCGGATCCATGAGAGCGATCTCCAGCAGCGCATCTTCGGGATCCTCGGAATCTCGCCGGCGGAGGCGAAGGCTCGATTCGGCTTCTTCCTCACCCCTTTCGGCTACGGGGCGCCACCGCACGGCGGATTCGCGGTGGGGATCGACCGGTTGGTGGCGATCCTCGCCGGTGAGGAGAACATCCGGGAGGTCATCGCTTTTCCCAAGACCCAGTCGGGACTCGACCCGTTGACGGGCGCCCCGACGCCCGTGACCGATCGTCAGCTGCGTGAGCTGGGGGTGCGGGTGGTCACTGCACCGGCACCGGCACCGGGACCGGGACCGGGCCCGGTAGCCGTCTGAGCGCGTCGGGCCCGGCCGATGGGCGGTGAGGTGGTCGGGCCGGGCATTGCCGCGACCAAGCCTTTGGCCAGCTCCCCGGTGGGGGGTGGTGGGGTAGGAACGGGCTGAATGGGGTAGTCACCTTCTGCCGCCCGTGAGCCGACCTGCTGCCCGTGAGCCGAGCCGGTGGGTGACGGCTGTCTGGTGCTGGTACCGACCCCGAGATCCCGACCCGAGGAGGCTAGGTGCAGATCCCTTTCTCGTCGTCGTCGAGCACCAGTCTCGGCATCGAATGGGAGCTGCAGCTCGTCGACCAGCAATCGCGCGAACTTCGCGGCGAGGCCAGCGGGATTCTTCACGAGCTGCGGGCGAAGGCCGGGGAGCGCGAGGCGGCCAAGGCCAAGCACGAGCTGTTCGAGTCGACCATCGAGGTCGTCACCGGGGTCTGCGACTCGGTGGAGGAAGCGACCGCGGACCTGGCTGGAACCGTCTCGCTGCTGCGCGATCTGGCGGAACGGCGCGGGATCGGGCTGATGTGCAGCGGCACGCATCCGGCCAGTGACTATATGGGGCAGCGCATCACCGAGGATCATCGCTATTTCCGGCTGGTCAGCCAGATGCAGTGGTTGGCCCGGCGGCTGCTCATCTTCGGCGTCCACGTACACGTCGGAGTGCGGTCTGCGGACAAGGTCATGCCGATCGTGAACGCTCTGATGGCCTATGTCCCGCATTTTCTCGCCCTGTCGGCGTCGTCGCCCTACTGGCTGGGCGGAGACACCGGGCTGGCCTCATCCCGATCACAGGTCTTCGCGAGCCTGCCCACCGCGGGACTGCCGTACCCGTTGGAGGACTGGCCGGGTTTCGAGTCGTTCATGGAGACACTGATTGTCTCCGGCACCATCGAGACGATCCGCGAGGTCTGGTGGGACATTCGCCCACATCCCAACTTCGGCACCGTGGAACTGCGGGTCTGCGATGGTCTGCCGTCCCTGATGGAGGTGGGGGCGGTCGCGGCTCTCGCGCAGTGCCTGGTTGACCGCATGAACACCCAGATCGATCGTGGGTATCGCCTCCCGACTCCGCAACGATGGCTCGTGCAGGAGAACAAGTGGCGAGCGGCCCGGTACGGTCTGGACGCACAGATCATCGTCGATGGTCGGGGCGGTATCCGGCCGGTCCGGGACGAGATCACCGATCTCGTGGAGGATCTGCTTCCGGTCGCCCACCGCCTCGGTTGTTCATCCGAGCTCTCCGACGCGCTGACCATCCTGCGGACGGGCGCGAGCTATACCCGGCAGCGGGACGCCGCCCGGCGGGCCGGTGGAGATCTCATCCGGGTCGTCGATACCCTGCTCGAAGAGATGAACATGGGCCGTCCGGTAGTCGACGGCTAGACACGTCGGCGAATACCCCGAACCGCACGCGTTCAGGGCCCGCGTGGCGTGTGCAGGGAGGAGCCCGGCCGGCAGATGAAGGTTGACGAGACCGCGGCGGTCGCCGGGTGGGTGGCCGCGCACGAATCCGAGCTGATCGCGTTGCGTCGCGATCTCCACGCCCACCCGGAGCTCGGCCGGCGGGAGCACCGCACCGCCGAGCAGGTCGAGGCGCGACTCCGGGCCGCGGGACTGTCGCCGCAGCGCCTGCCGGACCTTCCTGGCCTGTGGTGTGATATCGGTCTCGGCGTCGATCATGATCCAGACGCTCCTGTGATCATGCTGCGGGCCGACATGGACGCTCTTCCGCTCTCGGATATCAAGGACGTGCGGTACCGCTCCACCGTTCCGGGTGTGGCTCACGCTTGCGGACATGACGTGCACACGACCGTGGCGCTCGGCGCCGGACTCGCGCTTGCCGAGATCGCACGCGTGTCTACGCTGCCCGGGACCGTGCGCCTGGTGTTCCAGCCCGCGGAGGAGCTCATGCCGGGCGGCGCGTTGGACGTCATCGACGCGGGAGTGCTGAAGCCGGTGACCACGGCGATCGCGGTGCACTGCGATCCGGCGCTCGACCTGGGCATGATCGGTCTGCGGACGGGTCCGATCACCTCTGCCGCCGATGCCGTCGAAATCACGTTGGCCGGGCCCGGCGGTCACACCTCCCGGCCACAGAACACAGTCGACCTGGTGTACGCGCTCGTCCGCCTTGCGGCCGATCTTCCTGCCGCGTTGGGGCGACTAGTCGATCCCAGGTCGGCGCTCTCCCTGGTCTGGGGTCAGGTGCAGGCGGGAACCGTTACCAACGCCATCCCTCGAACCGGTCAGCTCCGAGGCACGATCCGCACTTTGTCCCGGGAGACCTGGGAGAGCGTGCCGGCGCTGGTCACTCAGGTTGCCGAGCAGCTCATCGCACCGTACGGAGCACAGATCGTGGTCGACTACCGGCGTGGCGTGCCGCCCGTGGTGAACAGCGTGGATGTCGTCGAGGTCCTTCGGACCGTCGTCGACCGTGTGTTTGGTCACGGGGCCTCCAGCATGGTGGCGCAATCGCTTGGTGGCGAGGACTTCGGTTGGTATCTGAACCACGTGCCGGGGGCCTTGGCCCGATTGGGCACTCGGACACCCGGCGGCCACACCTACGACCTTCACCAGGGTAGCTTCGACGTGGACGAGAGAGCGATCGGTGTGGGCGTGAAGCTGCTTGCCGGCGCGGCTCTCGATCTGCTGACACAGACGCCACCGGCGCCGTGATGCGTCACGCAGTCGGTCGCGAACGGAGCTCGGCCACGTAGTCGGCGGGTGCCCCAGCCTTCTCCGCGGAATCGGCGATCATCTCGAGGTACCGGCGCGACGGGAGTCCTCCCTCGTAGGCGTCGAGAACATACGTCCAGGCGAGAGCCTCCCCATCGAGGGTGGAGACCCGCACCCGGATGCGGGTGTACAGGCCGGTGTCCGCGCCTTCCCAGACGTCGAGCCGTTCCAGGTCGTAACGGTCGAGGTCGTACAGAAGGACGTACGCGTGGGCACCCGGAGCCTCGACGATGGTCGGCAAGGCTCCATCCCAACCGACGTTCTCACCGCCGAACGTGAGGCGCCAACCGTTGATCCATCCAGTGCCGGTCACGGGCGAATGCGGGGCCCGCTCCTTCATCTGCGCCGGGTCGAGGTTGCCGGCGTAAGCCGCGTACAAGGTCATTGTGATCTCTCGGAGGGTTACGGTGCGTGATTATAACTGTAATTTCCGCTCATGAAAGGAGGAAGATGGCCCTACCTGACATCGCTGATGTCGGACTCCGTCTGCGATCCTACGGAGCCTTCCGCACCGGCAGGAGAGCGGCCGCGGCGGCGGGGCAAGATGATAAGGAAGCGATACCGGATCGGGAGGGCACGTGACTCGCATCATCATTCTTGGTGGAGGGCCCGGAGGCTACGAGGCGGCTCTCGTTGGAGCCTCACTCGGAGCGACGGTCACCGTCATCGACTCGGACGGGGTCGGTGGTGCCTGTGTGCTCACCGACTGCGTCCCCTCCAAAACCTTGATCGCGACTTCGGAGACCATGACGAACCTTGCTCTGGCTCCCGGCCTGGGTGTCCGCCCGCATAGTCTCGGCCCTGGGCTGGAACCGGCGTTGCCCCCCGTGGCCTGGGGGATCAGTACCGGCGCGGACTCGGGCACCCGGCCGCTCACGCCCCCGGAGGTCGTCAATGTGGATGCGGAGCAGGTGTACGAACGGGTCCGTGATCTAGCCAAGGCCCAGTCCCTGGACATCGAGCGCCGGCTCGAGCGCGAGAAGGTCGATGTCGTGCACGCCTCTGGGCGTCTTGTCGGGCCGCACGCAATCGAAACCAGCGCCGGTGAAACCTTCGTCGGCGATGTGATTTTGATCGCGACCGGCGCCTCACCACGCGATCTCCCCACGGCCCAGCCGGATGGTGAGCGGATTCTCACCTGGCGACACCTCTACGACCTCAAGGAGATACCCGAACATCTGGTCGTCGTCGGTTCCGGCGTCACCGGAGCTGAGTTCGCCAGCGCGTATCGGGCGCTTGGCGCCGAGGTCACGCTGGTTTCCTCGCGCGAACGCGTGCTGCCGGGGGAGGACCCGGATGCTGCCCGGGTCATCGAGGATGTGTTCGTGCGGCGTGGGATCGAGGTGCTCAACCGATCGCGGGCGGCGTCGGTACGGCGCATCGGGGACGGTGTGATCGTCGAGCTGACCGACGGCCGGACCGTCACGGGAAGCCATGCTCTGATGGCGGTTGGTTCGGTACCCCGCACCAAGGGCCTCGGGCTGACTGACGTGGGGGTGCGGCTTGGGCCTGGTGGGCATGTGAACGTGGACCGGATGTCGCGGACCTCGGTGCCGGGTGTCTACGCGGCCGGTGACTGCACTGGAGTCCTCCCGCTCGCATCGGTCGCCGCGATGCAGGGGCGTATCGCCATGTGGCACGCCCTCGGCGAGGCCGTCACACCCTTGCGGCTCGGGACGGTGTCGTCCAACATCTTCACCGAGCCGGAAATCGCCACCGTCGGAGTCACGCAGGTGATGAAGGACACCGGGGCAGTCGCAGCCGAGGTAACCACAGTTCCGCTCTTGCGGAATCCGCGGGCGAAGATGATGGGTATTGAGGACGGCTTCGTGAAACTGTTCTGCCGTCCGGGGAGTGGAAGCGTGCTTGGCGGTGTTATTGTCGCGCCGCGTGCATCCGAACTCATCCTCTCTATCTCGCTCGCGGTCGAACACGGTCTGACCGTCGATCAAATCGCACATACGTTCTCGATCTACCCGTCGCTCTCCGGCTCGATCACCGAGGCGGCTCGCGTCCTGCGTACGCGCGACTTCTTCGCGGGATTCGACAACCCGGAGTGAGCAGGGGCCCGGCAGGACCGCATGCGGAACCTCCTGCCATGTCGGGCTGCCATGCCGGGACGACGGCCGGCGCGGCGAGTACTGCCGACGCCTGCCTGCGGAGAAGGCTACGAGCAGGGCTTTTCCACCGGGCCGCGTCTGGGGGATCGTCTGTTCCCGTAGGCGCGGCCGGCGATGTCCGCGGGATGGAACCGGTTCGCGGCGTGGCTCTGACTCTCGGGCCGACGTGCCGAAGGCATCATCGTCTGAAGCATGCGGGTGAGTAAGAGGTCCGGGTGTCGTGTCGAAAAAGACACGGCGGGAAGCCCGGGACGGCCGGCCGCCCCGGGCTCACATGGCTCTTCGCGGAAGGTAAA
>NZ_CDWTMG010000241.1:6906-7997 GCF_977945845.1 Frankia sp. CcMO1 | reverse complement strand
CAGATCCCGTGGGGTGACCCCGTTTGTCGGCGAATAGGAGATGGCGTATACCGTCCCGCTTTGTGGCTACTGTTGCTGACCGGATACTCGACCAGCTTGCCAAGGTTCCCGCGGGTTTGGACGACGGCAGGTTGGCGGCGGCGATCGGGGCGAGCCGGGGCACGGTGAACCAGGTCTGCCGGAAGCTCGCGCAGGCGGGGCGGCTGGACCGGGGTCAGGGTCCCGACGGCCTGATTCTCAACCGTCTGGCGCTCGCGGCGACCTCGCCGCCCGAGGAACCGGAATCCGCTCCTGCCGCGGAATCCGCCGGCGTCGCCCCCTCGGCGTTCGCCGAGGGGGTCACTTCTCCCGCCGTGGCCGAGCCTGTTCCCGATGCGTCCGCGTCGGCCGAGTCCTCGTCGGCCCAGCCTGTTCCCGACGTCTCCGCGTCGGTTGAACGTGCTCCTGTGGGGTCTGAGCCTGCCGTCGCCGCCGCCGAGGCGGTCACGGCCACAGGCACCGATGAGCAGGCGGTCGATGGCGAGCCGGTGGACCTGCTCGTGGAGCCAGCCGCCGAGCTGGTGGTCGAGGTCGTCGAGCCCGACCCGGTCGCCGAGGCGGGTGCGGCGGCGGTCGAGGCGGGTGCGGCGTCGGCCGTGCCGGCCCCGGAGCGCGCCGAGGATCCGGTCACAGCGATCGGCCAGGCCTTGGCCGCTCTGGACGAGGCGATGTCCGTGTTGGGCAGCACGATCGTCCCGGCCTCGCTCGATGCGGCAGGTGGTGCATCGCATGCCTCGCCGTCGCCAGGCGGTACGGTAACCGAGCTTTCCGGGGAGCGGCGGGCTCCCACGGAGCGCGCCGACGGCGTCGCGGGTGGCAGCCGGCCGGTAGCCGGCGCGCCCCTGCCCGCGGGGACGGCCGCGAGCAGGGAGACCCACGAGCCGGCGAGCAGGGGTACCGCACGCCGGGAAGGCGGGGAAGACGGGGCCGAGGGGAGCACCCCGACTTCGGGGAAGGCACCGGCCGATCGCGTGAGCACCGCACCGGTGCGTCGGAGCTGGTGGCGCCGAATGTTTGTCCGTAACGCCCATTGATGTAATTAACGGTACATA
>NZ_CDWTMG010000241.1:4333-6649 GCF_977945845.1 Frankia sp. CcMO1 | reverse complement strand
CATAGTCGGCAATGGGACCGGCTGTCGTCAGGTTGACGCGTCGACGATGTTGATCGGCAATAACGTTTCGAGCGTCACCGATCTACCAGGGGAGAGCATGTCCATGCGAGCGAGATCGCTCGTCGCCGCCATTGTGCTGTCGTCGCTGGCGCTCGTCGCCTGCGGCAGCCGGGCCAGTAACAACGGAACGACCTCGGCCGGCAACAAACCGGCCGGGGCGTCGAACAACACAGCCTCGGATATCGGTGTCACGCCGACCGAGATCAAGATCGGTACAATCGCCGGCCTGAACAGCGGTTTCGGGCCGGACACGTTCTCCGCCTCACTGTACGGGGCGCGGGCCTATTTCAAGGCGCTCAACGCCGCGGGCGGAGTCAACGGGCGCACCGTGAACCTCGTCGAGTGTGACGACAAGGGCACCGGTGACGGAAACACGAACTGCGCGCACAAGCTCGTCGACGACGAGAAGGTCTTCGCGCTCGCCGGGGTGACGGCGTTCGACTACACGGGTGCACAGTACATCAACTCCAAGGGTGTGCCGGATATCGGCGGCCAGCCCGTGTCCGCAGCCTACGATCAGTATCCGCACCTGTACTCGATCTACGGCAGCTATTATCCGCGCACCGGCAGCCGTCCCGGCTACAACGGCACGCTCTACGCGGGGACCGAGACCTACCGCTGGTTCAAGCAGAACCTGAAGACCAACGTCGCCGGGGTTGTGTACTACAACGTCGCCCCGTCGGAGCGGTACGCCAAGTCGATCGCGGACGGCCTGCGCAAGGATGGCTACACGGTCATCGAGGAGCAGATCAATCTCGGCGCCCCGAGTTGGGACGCGACGGTCCTCGACCTCAAGCGGCGCGGCGTCCAGATCGTCTTCGACGCGATGGACGACGGCGGTAATGCTCAGCTGTGCAACGCCATTGAGTCCCAGAAAATGCCGATCACGGCGAAGGTGACCCCGCCGCAGGGCTGGGCCAACAACGTCCGCCAGGTCTACAATGCCTCCCCGAATTGCCGGAACACGATCTACTCTACTGGCGGCACCGCCAACTATGCGGACACCCAGATTCCCGCGGTCGCCACGTTCCAGAAGGATCTGCAGGCGGCCGCGCCCGATCGGGTAGCCAAGACGAACCTGTGGATGCTCGAGGGTTACGCCTCGGCCCAGTGGCTGACCGACGCGATCCGGTCCTGCGGCGCCGACGTCACCCGCGCCTGCGTCGAGGCGTACATGAACAGCGGCAAGGACTACGACGGTCACGGCCTGCTCATCCCGACTGGCCGGAACTTCAAGAAGTTGCCTGAACCGCCGTCGCAGGAGCAGAACTGCCTCAACGTCGCCCGTTGGCAGGACTCGGCGAACGGAAACCAGGGCGGCTGGGTGACCCAGGTCAAGGACATGAACACCAACTGCTTCACCGTCCCGGATCTGCCCTACCAGGCCGGCTGATCTCTCACGGGACCGCCCGGGACCGCCCGAGTGATCTCGGGCCCCGGTCGGGGCACCCTCCACGGCGCCACGGAGGGAACCTCGACCGGGGCCTTTCAGCGGGGCCTTTCGCGGCCCTACGCCCGGAATTCCCCCGGTGCGCCCGCGAAGGACCGCTCGCCCCGGTGCAGGACGTAGACCAGGTCCGCCATCGCCAGGGCCTGCTCGGTGTACTGGTCGGCGAGCACGACGGTGGTGCCCGACGCGGCGACCGTCGCAAGCCAGCCGAACAGGTCCGCGGCGACCTTCGGGGATAGTCCGAGCGACAGCTCGTCGACCATCAGGACCGAGGGGCGGGCCAGCAGGGCGCGGGCGAGCGCCAGCATTCGCCGCTCACCGCCGGACATCGATCCGGCCCGCTGCGTCAGCCGCTCCCGCAGCCGGGGGAACGACTCCAGCGCGGGGGTGATGTCGGGGTGCCCGCTGGCTTCCGCGATGATCTGCAGATTGTCCCGGACCGACAGGGTGGCGAAGACGGCCCGTTCGTCCGGCACGAGCATCAGTCCCCGGCGGGCCCGGTCGACGGTGGACATCTTGGTGATGTCCTCGCCGCGCCAGGTCAGACTGCCCGAACGCAGTGGGATCAGCCCGGCCAGCATCCGCAGGGTGGTGCTCTTGCCCGCGCCGTTGACCCCGAGCAGGGCGGTGACCTTGCCGGCGGGGATGGCGAGGTCCAGACCGTGCAGGACCTCCACGGTCCCGTAGCCGGCCCGCGCCCCGGTCAGTTCGAGTTCGGCTGTCGCCGTGGTCACGGTGCCTCCTGCGGCTGCTTCAGGACCGTTTCATCGTGGCGATGGGCAGCCTGGGCCAGGTACACCGACCGC
>NZ_CDWTMG010000241.1:0-3905 GCF_977945845.1 Frankia sp. CcMO1 | reverse complement strand
GACCATGGCGTACACCTGGTCGGCGACGGAGAAGACCAGGTCGACGTCGTGGTCGACGATCAGGATGCCGACCCCGTCGTCGGCGGTCTGGCGCAGCAGCTGCGAGAACCTGGCAGTCTCGTCGTTGTCCAGGCCGCTGGCGGGCTCGTCGAGCAGCAGGATGTCCGGCTGGGCGCACATCGCTCGCGCGAACTCGACCAGCCGCAGGGCACCGGTGGGCAGCGTGCCGGCGATGGTGTCCCGCAGGTCGGACAGGCCGAGAGAGCCGAGGGTTTCCTCGACGAGGCGGCTGACGTGTCCTCGGCCCTTGGACGCCACGCCCAGCAGGCCGCCGGCATAGTCCCGGTGCCGGTTCTCCGCGCCGACAAGCAGGTTGTCCGCGACCGTGAGGGTGGGGAAGAGCGAGGGAACCTGGAAGGTCTGCACCAGACCACGCCGGGACCGGATGTCTGGCCGCATTTTCGTGATGTCGCTCTTGTCGAGCAGGACCTTGCCCTCGTCGGGCTGCTCGACCCCGGTCAGCAGGCTGAACAGCGTCGACTTCCCGGCACCGTTCGGGCCGATAAGACCGGTGATCACGCCCTGGGGGGCGACGAGGTCGACGTGGTCGACCGCGGTCAGACCGCCGTAGCGGCGGACCAGGCCAACGGCCTGTAGCACGTGCCGACTCATACCCGGCCTCCGTCCCGCAGGGAGGTCGCCGCCGCGGGTCCCGAACCCCCCTGCTTGTGGCCCACGTGACCCGGTGAGGTGGGGTAGACGTCGGCGGGCAGGCCACCGCCCTCGCCGCGGGGCGCGGGGGTCACCAGCGGTGCGTCGCCCGACCGGGCCGCATACTCCTGCACCAGGGTCAGCAGGCTGGCCCCGAATGGGGTCGGCTGCGGCGAGCCCGGTGGCAGCACGGGCGAGGAGCGGCCCGGGGGCCAGCTCGCGGATGGCCTGGGCCGGGCGGCCCCCAGGGGCGCGCCGATCCCGGAGATCCCGGAGATCCCGGTGATGCCAGTGGTCGCCGGCAGGTATCCGACGGCGGAGATGCGCACCGGCACCGGGCGCGGTGCCCGATGGTTGGGATCGACGAAGCCGTCCGCGAGGTGGAGGGCGAGCAGCCGCAACAGACCCCGGACGGCCGAGGCCAAGCCGCCGGGCATCCAGCCGAGGGCGAGGGCGAGGATGCCGATGGCGAGGATCGAGGACCCGGCCGGCGCCAGCACGTCGATCGTGACGATGAACGCCGCGGCGATGATCGCGCCGGCCGCGCTGTCGGCGCCGAAGACGACCACGGCGGTGAACCACAGCAAGCTCTGCAACGGTGCGAAGTCGTCGGCGGAGAACGAGTAGCTGCTGTGCACCAGCAGCGCACCACCCAGCCCGGCGACGACGGAGGAGACGGTGAAGGCCAGCAGCTTGAGGTTGCGGACGTCGACCCCCACCGCCGCCGCACCCTCCGCATGGTCACGCACGGCGAGCAGCGCCCGACCGAGCCGACCGCGATGCAGATTACCCACGAAGAACAGGCCGAGGCCCAGGCAGGCCAGTTCAAGGACGTAGAACGCCTCGTCGGGCAGCTCCCAGCCGAAGAACGTCAGCGGGTCGAGGTAGAGGCCGGTCGCGAAGGTCGGCTGCTCGAAGACGAAACGGCTGACCACGGCGCCGACCGCGAAGGTGGTCAGCGCCAGGGTGAGGCCGCGGCGGCGGATCGCCGGGTAGCCGGTGATCAGACCGATCGGGGCGACGAGCAGGGCACCGATGAACATCGACGCGACGCCCGGCAGCTTCGGCAGTCCGAACAGGTCACCGTTGGCGAGCTTGAGTGACAGCAGCGCCCCGAGGCCCGCGTATCCGGCCGAGCCCAGGGAGAGCTGGCCGCTGTAGCCGGTGACGATGACCATCGACAGGAAGATGAGAGCGAGCGCCGGCACCATGAACGCCGAACGCAGATCGGACGGGGCGAAGGTGAGCGGTGCGAGCAGCAGCGCGGCACCGCCGAGCTTGCCCAGAAAGTCACGGCGGGCCTTGGTCTGGCTGGCCGGGCCCGCCGGCGGTGCGCCGCGGCTGGAGAAGCTGGCGGTGGTCCCGGAGTCGCCGGTGCCGAGCTCGCGCAGCTTCGGCACCGCGAGCAGCAGGACCAACAGGGCGACGATGAACAGGTTCGACTGCAGGACGGTGAGGATCTGGCCCGCATCACCGTCGAGGGTGAACTGCTTGAGTTCGCTCTGCAGGACGGCAATGCCCAGGGCAGTGAGGACGGCCACCGGCATGCTTGACAGCCGGGCCGCCACGACCACCGCGAAGGTCTCCAGCACCAGCAGGGTCAGCCCGTACGGGGTGAGTTGGAAGCGGGGGGCGAGCAGGATGCCGGTGAGGCCGGCGAGCGTAGTCCCCACCGCCCAGCCGGCCGCGGCGACCCGGTCCGCGCGAACACCGGACAGCTCGGCGAGCTGCCGGTCGTCGACAACCGCGCGGATCTGGCGGCCGAACACCGTGCGGGTGGCGATGACGCCGATGACCGCGCAGAACACCACGACCATCGCGAGCTCGGCCAGCGCGTCGACACCGATCCGGGTGTCACCGAACAGCTGCACCGACGAGTTCGGGAAGATGCTCGGTGCGTCGCTACGCGAGCCCAGACCCCAGATGCCCGCCGTCATCCCGAGGGTGAGGACCAGCACGCCGAGGCTGGCAACCAGGGATTCGGCTGCCGATGCGCGGCGACGGGCCAGCGGCCGGAAGACCAGCCGCTCCAGCAGCAGGCCGATCCCGGGAGAGAGCACGGCGAGCGCGATGACGGCGGCCAGCCAGATCGGCAGCCCCCACTCGACCACCATCTCGCGGAAGACGTACGCCACCAGCATGGCGATGCCGCCCTGGGCCAGGTTGAGGACCCCGTTGGTACGGTAGGTGACCAGCAGGCCGATACCGGACAGGGCTGCGATCGCCCCGAGGGAGATCCCCGCCAGTCCCAGGTCGATGCTGGTCACCGGGCACTCCCTGGGAGCCTGCCGCCGCCGGCCGTCCGGTCGCCGCCGTCCGCCGGGTCACATGTGATCACGGAACTGCTCGCCTTCCGCGCCGTGGCATCGTGGGAAACGCAGGCTCTGTCAGGCGCGCTGGCCGGGTGTGGTGGCGTTCGTGGCGGGTGCCTGGCCGCCCCCGGGGTCCGTCGCGGCGAAGCGCGAGTTCTGCTGGTGCGTGGCTGTTGTCTGCTGGTACGAGCCTGTCTGCTGGTACGAGCCCTGGGGGCGGGTGGCCGGCTGACCGGCCTCGGGTGCGGCACCCGCGACCGCCGCCGCGATGATCAGTGAGTGTAGGTCGTCGACCTGGCCGGCGGTGTGGGCCTGGGCGGCCTGAGCGGCGTCGAAGCGGTCGGCTACCAGCAGCGCACTTCCTACCAGGATGAGTGCCAGCCCCCCGAGACCGCCGGAGACCACGTAGGGTAGTTGGAAAGCGACGTCCGTCTCCTTGGAGACGCCCAGGTAGCAGCCGAGCAGAAGTACGCCGCCGGCGGCCATCACCACCCATCCGCGCAGCGCGCGGACCACGTCGACTACCAGGCGCGATGTGGGCCGCGGATTATCGGTCCCAGCGGTCTGCTCGTCCACTTTCGTCTCCCCCAAGGAGCATGTCGTCGGTCGTGCGGGCGGCGCGGTCGTGCGGGCGGCGCCCGCGCGTGGAGCCCGCCCCCGAGATGATCCGGGTCACGACAGACGTCAGATTAGTGTGCGGAGATGAACAGGTGCTCCGTCGGGTGGCCTGCGGCTGTTCCCGGCGAGCTCCGGCGGCACGGGAAGCTCCGTCGCATTAGGGCCTGTTTGGGAAGTTTATCGGGGCAGCCATTCGTTGATCGCGGCGATGGTGACTGTTGCTTCGTAGCGGACGGCTAGCTGTCGTAGCGGGTCGCGACCGCC
>NZ_CDWTMG010000240.1:0-7378 GCF_977945845.1 Frankia sp. CcMO1 | reverse complement strand
GGCGGCGGCTGGGTGAGCGGATGGCCGCCGGCAGTCCCTGAGAGCCTGTTTCCAAACAGGCTCTGAGTTTTGGCGGCACGGCCTGGGCCGCCGTCCCCGCCGGGACCACGACGGTTCCGAGCCTGCCGAGCACCAGGACCGTGACAGACTGCGCGCCATGCGCGACGCTCGCTCGCGCCGCGTCGCCGTCACCGGCGGCAGCGGGAAACTCGGCCGCGCGGTCGTGGCAGGCCACGCTGCGGCTTCGCCCCCGCATTCCCCGGACTGAGTCGTGTTCGTACCCAGAAACGGGGTCCAGACACGACTCAGTCCGGGGAATGCGGGGCGCGCGTCGCTCCGAGGAATGCCACCGCCGCCTGGACGCCGACCTCCATGACCTCCCGCACGTCGCACCCGTCCTCGACGACGGTGGCGATGAGTTCACGGAGGCCGCCGAGGATGATGAGTGCGATCTCCCGGGAGACGGGCGTGATGCCGGCTCGGCGGAACTCGTCGTTGTCGGAGAGGTGCTGGACCAGGTCCACGACCGCGTTCATCGACTCTCGCTGGATCCGCCGCGCGAGGGTCCCCAGCGAGGGGAACTCCCGGATCCAGCACAGCGACAGGGACGGCTCCGACGCGACCTGCTCGAAGTACGCCGTGACGGCCTGTCGCGCCTGGGTCTGCCACGGTGCGGTGGGGTCGACGGCGGTCGCGATGCACCGCAGCAGGTCCTCGTTCGCGGCCTCCATCAGGGCGACGAAGCAGTCGTCCTTCGTGGCGAAGACGTGATAGAAGGTGCGTCGCGACGCCCTGGCGTGACCGACGATGTCGGTGATCGTCGTGTCGCGGTAGCCGCGCTCCGCGATGGACGCCCGCAATCCCGCCAGGAGCCGCTCACGGAAACCCTCCGCGGCGTTCGCGTCCGTGTCCCCACGCGCGACGTCGCCCGCCTCCGGTGATGCGGTGGCCGGCTCCCGCAGGCCCTGGAGCGGGCTCGCGTCCGTCACCCGCCCACGGTATCGGCCTCCGTGCGCGACTCGGCCGGTCTGTCGTCGCGCGCGTGGGCGTCGATGAGCTCGATGAGGCGCGGCCACGCCTGCACGGGCAGGTCGTGTCCCATCCCGCGGATCGTGACCAGACGGGCGCCGGGGATCGCCCGCACCGTGGCCTTCGCGCCGCTCGGGCTGACCATGCGGTCCCGGTCCCCGTGGATGACCAGCGTCGGTGCCCGGACGCCGCGCAACTCCGCGGTGCGGTCGCCGCTGTGCATGATGGCGGCGAGCTGACGCGCCGTCCCGGCGGGCGAGGCGCCACGCTCCCAGGACTCGGAGGCGAGGGCTCGCACGGCCTCCTCGTCGAAGGGGTAGCCGTGCGAGCCGATGTGCCGGAACATGCGCACCTGCGCTGCCACGGCGGCGTCGCGCGTGCGGGGCGGGCGGCGCGCCAGCAGGAGCATGGTCGAGGCCGCGGGGCGCCCGGTCCGTGAGGCTCCCGTGTTCGACATGATGGACGTGAGGGTGCGGACCCGGTCAGGGAAGTGCGCGGCGACCGTCTGCGCGATCATGCCTCCCATCGAGGCGCCGACGAGGTGCGCGTCGTCCAGCCCGATCGCGTCGAGCAGCCCCACCGTGTCACGCGCCATGTCCCCGAGGCGGTACTGCTCCGGGGGCATCCGGCCGGACAGCATGGCCGACAGGCTGGGCGGCCGGTACCGCAGGCGCGTGGACCGCCCGGCGTCACGGTTGTCGAACCGGATGACACGGAATCCCCGCTCGGCCAGCTGCTCGCACAGCGAGATGTGCCAGGAGACGAGCTGCATGCCGAGACCGGGGGCGAGGACCAGCGGCCGGCCACCGGCGTCCCCGATCTCCTCGTAGCACAGGGTGATCCCGCGTCCGACGTCGGCGAACCGCTCGGTTGCCGTGGGCTCGCTCGTCCTGCTCATACCGGTACCTCCGTGTGCGAGGGGGGATCGATGCGACCGCGGGGTGCGGGGGGCCGGGGGAAGTCGCGGCCTTGCGGCTGTCGATGCCCGAGTCATGATCGGTGCCCCAAAGGCCGGGTACTCGGCAGTACCTTACTCGCGCGACCGTATCCCCCCCGCTCTGGAGACCACAACCTCGGGGTCACCGACCGCGGCGAGGTCCGCCCACGGAATGGGGTCGGGAGAGCCCGCCGGAGTCCTTGGCGCGCTCACCCGCACCCCCGGCCTTGATGACCGATTCGCCCGCCCTTGAATGTGATGTGTCTCGCAGACCCCGGAACCCGCGCCGTCAAAAGCAACCTGCCCGCGAATGATGCGTCGTGTTTGGCAACCGCACTACGTGAGGAATCGAGGAGCGGATGGCGTCGTCCGGTGTGCTGGGCCTCCCCGAGCTCGGGAGCGGGTCCGGTGTCAACGTGGTGGAGGGTCTTCCGGTGGTGCCTCGCGGCGAGCAGACGGCTGCGCGACTTCAGGAGGTGTCGTCGTTCTCGGCGCTCTACCGGGCTGAGCGGCTCCGGATGGTGCGGCTGGCGGCGTTTCTCGTCGACGACCGGCACGTCGCCGAGGACCTGGTGCAGGAGGCCTTCACCGGCGTGCACGCCAACTGGCACCGGCTCCGCGACGTGAACAGCGCGGTGCCCTACCTGCGCCGTGCGGTGGTCAACAAGTCTCGCTCGCTACTACGCCGGCGCCGGACGGCGGACGGGTACACCTGGCCCGCGGCCCCCGAGGAGCCGGGCGCCGACAGCGACGTCCTGATGGCGGACGAGCACCTCCGGCTGCGGCGCGCCCTGTCGCAGCTTCCCCGCAGGCAGCGGGAGGTTCTCGTCCTGCGGTACTGGGCCGACCTGAGCGAGGCCGAGATCGCGGAGACGCTCGGCATCAGCGCAGGGACGGTGAAGTCCACCGCGAGCCGGGGGCTGCGCGCCCTCGAAGCCGCGATCGTCACCGGATGACCGCCCCCAGCCTCCAGGAGATCGACGTGATCGCGACGAATGGTGTGAACGGTATGGGCAGCATCGAAGAGGCCCTGCGTGCGATGCTCGCGGCCGACGCGGAGCGGCTGCAGGAGACCGATCTGCGACCGCCCACGGTCTTCCCGGAGATGCCTCGGACCCGCTGGCGCGGGGTGCGGGGTGTGGTCGCCGTGGTGGGTGCGGCGGCCGCGACCGCCGGACTGCTGGTGGGTGCCCGCCTGCTGACCTCACAGGTACCCGGGACCCCCGCCGGTCGCGCCCCCGCCGCCGCGCCGAGCACCGCCGCCTCGGCGGAGGTGTCCGTCACGTTCACCGACCGCACCACCAACCTGACCGGTACCGCGGCGACGGCGACCGTTCCGGTGGCCTCGGTGCGGGCCGGGGACCCGGAAGTCGCGGACCGGATATCCCAGGCGATCGAGGAGGAGGTCACCTCGGCCGTCGGCGCGTTCCACAACCGGACCGGCGAGGCCTCGCCCGACTGGCCCGAGCCGCTGGCACTGCGAGTGACGGCGAGCACGACGACCTGGAAGACCTTCCTGTCGGTACGGCTCGACGAGACGTCCCAGGTCGGCTGGGACCGCTCCGAGTCGGCGCCCGGGTTGCCGATCGTCGAGTACGCGGCACTGGTTTTCGACACCAGGACCGGCGAACGCGCCCTGCCCCCCGGCCTGTTCACCGACCTCGATCACGCGGTTGGGGTCGTCCGGTCGGCCCTGGCCGCCACCCACCCGGACGACGTGACCGCCGAGCAGTTGGCGGCACTCTCCCTGGAGCCGTCGGAGGCCGGCAGCACCACGCCCCTGAGCTGCTACCCGACGGCGGGCGGGCTGCACTGCCTGGTCGACGACGGCGCCCTGACGCCGGACTACCAGGGGCGCCTCGAAGCCACGGTCCCCTGGGACGACCTGGCCGACGTCCTGCGCCCTGCACTGCGCGACTAGGCCCCCCGCCCTCCCGTCCGTCGACTCAGTCGCGTCTCGACCCCAAAACCGGGTCCATATACGACTCAGTCCGGTCCTGGCCGGGCCCTGTCCCTGACATCGTTGATCATGGAGGATCTGTGGCGAAGCTCGTGACGTTCCGACGCCGGAGGGTCGCATGGGCGCCGGCGGTTCTCGGCGCGGCGGCGCTGCTGGCGGGCGGCTCGCTGATTCCGGTGCTCGCTTCGCATCGGGACGAAGGATCCGCCGCCGGATCGGCCCCGGCGCAGGAGGACGTGCGTATCTCGGCGGACGGGTTCATGCCGGACTGGATCGACGGTCTCACGATCGCGCGCGACGCCAGCGAGGACCCGAAGTGCCCGTGGTCCACGGCGTACCCGGAGGTGCCGGGAGCGGCGGCGTTGACCCGTACCCTGCGGCGCGAGGTGCGTGACTTCCTCGTGACGGTCCGCAAGGGCGGGCTCGGCCCGGACCGGAACGACTGCACCGAACCCGCCGACTCCCGGGGCCTGCAGATCGGGTTCGACTTCCTGATCGCGTCGGGCGACGTGGTCGGCGTCCGCCTGACCTTCGATGACGCCGGATCCGGCTACACGTTCACCAGGACGTTCTGGTACGACGGGGGCGTGCACAGAGTGGTGCCGGCGCTGTCCCTGATCACGCCCTCGGATCTCCCGGACGCGATTGGCGGGATCCTGCGCGCCCTGGCCGCGCGCCCTGGTGCCGATCCCGAGCTGGCCGAGGCGGCGCTGAACCCCGTGTACCGCGACGACACGCTCCAAGACCTGTCGTTCGACAGCCGTGGAGACCTGCACGCCCGGTTCGCGACCGGGGATGTGGCGCCCGCGGACATGGGCCGGCAGGAGGCCGTCATCCGCCGCGAGGAGGCGGCGAGCTGGCTGTCCGGTCTCGGGCACCGGGCCCAGGAACAGGCGATCCGTCCCGTGCGCCGGCTGACCCTGGCCGGCGCACCGGGCAGGGCGCCGGCGGCGAGCACGCCGGCGGAGGCGGGCAGGCCGCCAGCGACGACGTCGCCTGCGACGTCGCCGGTCACGTCGCCGGACGTGGACTGCCACAAGGTGAAATGCATCGCGCTGACGTTCGACGACGGCCCGGGCAGGTACACCCCCGAACTGCTGGGCATCCTCCGGCAGCACTCCGCGCGCGCCACGTTCTTCGTGCTCGGGCAGGATGTCGTGGCCAACCCGGAACTCGTCCGCGCCGAGGTCGCGGCCGGGCACGAGGTCGGCAACCACTCGTGGTCGCACCCTCAGCTCCCCGCGCTGACTCCCGCCGAGGTGTCCCGGCAGGTCTCCCGGACCGACGACGCCGTCCGGCGTGCCACAGGTAGGACCCCGGCCCTGTTCCGACCGCCCTACGGGCTGCTGAACACCTCCGTGCGCAAGGAAGCCGCCAGGCCCGTCATCCTGTGGAACCGCGACACCGAGGACTGGAAGGTGCGCAACGCCGGCAAGGTCGCCGCCAACGTCCTCGCCACGGCCCGGCCCGGTGACATCGTGCTCATGCACGACATCCACCACACCACCGTCCAGGCTGTCCCCACGATCCTGACCACCCTGAGCCGGCGCGGTTTCCACTTCGTGACCGTCAGCCAGCTCATGGGCGCCCGCACCCTCACTTCGGGCCGCAGCTACTTCAGCAACCCCGGAATCTCGCGACCGCACTGACAGGCTGAGGGGGCGATGGGGCGTCCGTTCGTACGCCAGACCTCGGGGTTCTTGGCGTCGCCCCAGGGCTGGGGCCAGCTGTCGGGAGAGTCCTCCCACGTCTCCTGGCGTCCGTAGACGGTCATGTCCAGCAGCCCGAGGGTGGGGGCGTCTTCTCGACCGAGTACCACGGCATTTCCAAGCCCAGGAAGTCCCGGTAGCGGACGCTCTGCTCGTATGGGCCCTTGCAGAGCGTGGCGTACGTGGCGTCGCGGGAGTGGATGTACGACAGCTCGCGGACCTGGCTGTTGAAGAACGTGCAGCCCTCGCACTGCCCAGCGGCGGGTTCGCCGGGCCACCAGGCGTGGAAGTACGCGATGAGCTGCTTGCGGCCTTCGAAGACGTCGAGGATCGTGACCGGTCCACTTGCGCCGATCACCTCGATGGTCGCGCCGACCTCGACCATCGGCAGCCGCCGCCGCGCCGCTGCGATCGCATCCCCTTCGCGGGTGTGCGCCTTCTCCCGTGCGAACAGTGCTTCGCGCGCCGCCTGCCAGCTCTTTCTGTCCACCACAGGCGGGAGGGCCGGGATGGGTACCTGGTCATCCACGATGGCCGACGTCAACCCGGTCACCCAGGTCATGGACGCGTGCCGGGCCCTGCTGAACGGGCGCACCCACCGGCAACGCGGTCACCGGCACCCTGATCTGGTGCGCGGTCCTGTTCGCCGTGTCCTGCCCGCTCGCCGTCCGCACGTATGCCCGCCAGGAATGACGACCCGGAACCTGAGAGCCTGAGCGCCGTCAGACCGCCACGGTCTCGTCCTCGGTCAGCTCCAGGCCGAGGGTGTGCAGCGCCTCCTCCAGGACACCCATCACCGCGAGCGTGTCCGACAGGGGCATCACGGCGCTCTCGACGGCGCCTGCGGCGAGGCAGTCGCGCACCTCGACCAGCTCGTGGGAGTACCCGCCGCCCATCAGGTCCGCCGATACGGTTTCGGGCTCCGCGTCCACCCGGGAGAGCACCAGCCGGGTCGGGTGGTGGAACCGCGGCAGCACGTCGATGCGCCCGGCGGTCCCGATCACGGCGGCACCACCGGCCAGCGGCATGCGCAGCGAGCAGTCGACCATCGCCCACCGGCCGTCCTCGTACCCCAGGAGTAGGGCGGCGTCCTGCTCCACCCCCGTCGGTCCGACCAGTCCCCGCGTCTGCACCGAGTCCGGCGTGCCGAGGACCATCTGTGCGAACGCGACCGGGTAGACCCCGAGGTCGAGGAGCGCTCCGCCGCCTTGCGCCGGGTCCCACAGGCGGTCCGCCGGGTCCACCGCGCGAACCACGCCCAGGTCGGCGTGCACGGCGCGGACGTCGCCGATCGCCCCGTCGGCCAGGAGTTCCTGCATCCGGACGATGAGCGGCGTGAACCGCGTCCACATCGCCTCCATCGCGAATCGCTGGTGCTTCAGCGCGAGGTCGACGACGCTCTGGGTTCCCGCCACGGTGCACGTGAACGCCTTCTCCACCAGGACCGCCTTCCCGGCGGCCAGGGCGGCGCGGGCGATCGCCGCGTGCTGCCGGTGCGGCGTCGAGATGTACACGACGTCCAGGTCGTCGTCGGCGATCAGCTCCCGGTAGCTGCCGTACGCCCGCGCCCCCGAGCCGGGCAGCGCGAACTCGGTGGCGAACGCCTCCGCGCGCGCGAGCGACCGCGACCCGACGGCGGCGAGCTCGCACCCCTCCACGATCTGGAGGTCACGGGCGATCCCGCGCGCGATCCGTCCCGGTCCGGCGATGCCCCAGCGCAGCGTCATGCGCCCGATCGTCTCA